>JACPGG010000064.1 GCA_016182545.1 Ignavibacteriales bacterium | reverse complement strand
GTAACACCATCTTCTTTGTCTCAACAAATGAACCCGAAACCAGCCTGTAGAGATACACCCCGCTGGCAAGATTCGCGCCGGAGAACTGATACGTATGCGAACCGGCTTCGAGCAGCTCATCTGCAATCGTCGCTACTTCTCTTCCAAGCAGATCATATACTTTCAACGTCGTTTGATTTGAATTCGACAAAGTAAAATTGAACGTCGTTGTCGGATTGAACGGGTTCGGATAATTCTGTGCGAGTGCAAATACCAACGGGGCGGCAATAACATCCTCAACTCCGGTGACTGTAAGGTTGATAGAAGCGTACATATTGCTCTCATTATCCAATTTATCAAATGATGTCACTGCATACGTATATGTCTCGCCATACATAACGGTATTGTCAATGAATTTGACCGTGTCGTTCCACGTGATCTTGATGATCTGTTGTACTTTGTTCGTATTAATCGTATCCGGAGATTGTACGCGATAGATGACAAAATATTGTGCCGTATCGTTATCCAGCGCTTTTGCCGGTTTTTGCCATTGTAACGTAACACTGTTGGTAGCAATTGTTGCCGAAAGATTCATTGGTGCAAGCGGCGGAATTGAATCTAACCACGGCATCGGCGGCGGCAGTGCTCGGTATTTATATTGATTGTTACGTAGGGAATCACCGATCCCTTTGATATTACCTGTAAGCCATTTAGAACTAAAGAAGACCGATCCTTGCGCTCGATTGTTGGCCCTGTTTGATGAAACTTGATCTTGCATCTCTTGAGCCGGCCAATCACTTCGCGGATATGGAGCACTTGCATTGAGTCCTAAGTTATGTGCGGCATGTCCAACGTAAAGATGTCTATTGACGGATTTGATCTGACCAGACCACCATGGCATTAAATTATTAAAGTCTTGGGCAGCACCATTCGGACCCGTTACACCATTATTAATTCTCCAATACAATTGAGGTGTCAGGTAATCTATTTTTTTATTTGTAATCCAGTTCACAGCGTCGCAATAAATTTGCGAATATGCGCTGAGCCCCGAGATCCCGGACGGTACGCCGCTTTTCCAGATACCGAATGGGCTAACACCGTACTTCACCCATGGTTTAACCGCTTTGATACTATCGTGCAATTGAGCGACGAATGTATTCACATTATTTCGACGCCAATCACCTCTATCTGCCCATCCCCCGCCGTATGCCGCCCACGATATGCTGTCCTGATTTGTCATGCCGCCGTACGGATAAAAATAATCATCATAATGAACGCCATCGATATTATACCTGCGCACGATATCCATAACAACTTTGATCACATACTCACGAACTTGCGGCAGACCCGGATCGAGAAATTTGTACGGGTTTGTACCTCCATAATTAATGTGCCATGAAGGTTGCGTTTTAGAAATGTGTGTGGAATGAATTGAGCTGGTCGAAGAAAAAACCGACCGATAGGGATTGATCCACACGTGCAACTCCATACCCCGTTTGTGCGCTTCGTCGATCCAGAATTGCAGCGGGTCGTAGTACGAGCGTCACATGCCGGGCGAACCTGAAGCAGAATCGCATTCATGTTGTTCGTCTGGTGTTTGTCCAGTATCGCAATTGCTTCACTTTTCTGCGAGGTGGAAGAGAGTGATTTGTTCGATGGCCAATCAATATTGGCAACAGTTGCCACCCATGCTGCGCGGAATTCTCTCTTTGGCGGATCTGTTTGCGCCTTAAGGGTGATGAAGAGTGAGAGTATAAGGAAAAGCGTAATCGAAGTTTTCATCGGAATATCTTGGAGTGGTGTAAAACGGTAAACTTGCTTACCTAAATGTAGAGGAATATTGCAGTGAAATCAAGAAACATTGCATCTGGGAAAAATAAACTTCTAAAATTTTACTAATTTCGAAGTTTTAATTTCACGCCGGCAAAAAATAAAACACCAATGCAAAAATAATATAGACTGAGATCAACTGCACACCTTCAAGCCAATTACTCTCACCGTCACTCGCAATCTGCTCGGTGATGAGTCCTGATAAAGCTATCGCAACAATTTCAACGGGAGTGAACACAAGATCCATCGGTCGTGGTCCGATAAAGTAGCTCGCAAACACAAGCACCGGTGCAACAAAAAGCGCAACCTGAATACTGCTCCCGATCGCGATCCCCAAACTCAGATCCATCCTGTTCTTCATCGCAACAAGGATCGCCGTGCTGTGTTCCGCTGCATTGCCGATGATCGCTACAACGATCACGCCGACGAAGATGCTCGTCATACCCATCGCTTCCGCCGCGTGCTCGACTGAACCGACAAGGATCTCGCTCATCCACGCGATGAATGCGGTGGCAACCGCCAGTACCGAGAGCGATTTGGTCAAACTCCACGAATGATGTTTCCCCGAATCGACTTCCGCTGCCTCGGCGACTTCACCAACGAACAACTGTTTGTGCGTCTTCAATGAGAAGAGAAGGATCAGTCCGTACGTAACGACGAGCACAACCGCAATTTCAAGACTCAGATCCGCTTCGCGGTCGACAATATCTCTTCCTCCGAAATAATGGAAGATCGCCGGACCGATCAATCCGATCGAAGCAAGCGTCAGCATAATGCTCATCGAACGGGCTCCCGCCGGATTGAATTTTTGAACTTTATATTTCAACCCGCCGGTGAGCAGCGACGCGCCGAGTACCAGCAAAATATTCCCTATGATCGAACCGGTAATGGATGCTTTTACGACGTCGTACAAGCCCGCCTGCAGTGCAGCAAGCGCGATGATCAATTCCGCCGCGTTCCCGAATGTTGCGTTCAGCAATCCGCCGATCCCTTCGCCTGTTTTTTCCGCAAGGTGTTCGGTCGCTTTGCCGAGCCAGCCCGCAAGTGGGATGATAGAGATACATGCAGAAATAAATAAAAGCGTTGGCGACGAATGGAATACGAATTCCATCAGCACAGTCAAAGGAACAAAAATGAGTAGCCAATTGAGCGAAGGTTTGAGGAATTGTTTCATGGTTTGAGTTTTGGGTTTCGGGTTTTGACTTAAAATATATTTACGAAGATTTCATTGTTGATACTCATGCGGTTTTTCATAAATAATCTTGCGAGAAAATTGTTCATACTGAGCAACCTGCCTGCCGGCAGGCAGGGATGTCGCCGTCTTAAAAATCCTTCGACGCATCCCAAAAAAGCGTTGGGATTTGCTCAGGATGAACATGACGGCGACGTCGCGTCGAAGTATGATTCGAAAACGCAAGAAGATTTTTGAGAAAAGGCACCAGAATCTGTTACTGACTACTGGTTACTGACTACTGGTTACTGATTACTGATTACTGGTTACTCCCTCACTTCTGCAACCGTTTCAACAATTGAATCTGTCCTGCATGGTAAATATCGTGGAGTGCAATCCCCTGAATTGTCTGCAAATGCGTGTACTTTTTCGTCGCAGTCCTTTTACCGAGATCGGCAGGTGACAATCCTTTCACTGTTTCGACAAGGTGGTAGTGAGTTTCTTCCAGCAACCGCACATCAGATTTCCATGCGAATTCTGTCTTTTCATCGGGGCGTTTGAACCAATTGCTCCCTTTCAACGGGAACGATCCCCGTTTTTCTCCCGTCAATCTTCGCCGCACGGTATATTTCCAATACGCGCAATGGATCATCACTTCCCAAATATTGTGCCGCTGCGACAAAGGGCGCCAGCAAACCTGCTCGAGCGAAAGTCCGCGGATGGAACCGCGAAGATTTGTGCCGTGCCACGCCTGTTTGTGGTACGCTTCCTCCAACAGTTGAACCAGCGAGATCACGTTTGGATTGTTCATTGTTCACCTTTCTCAATCTGATTTTTTTTTCTGCTCCAATACCAATATGCGGGAACTCCCGAAAACACGAGCAGGAGTCCAATTGCCGCATCGCGTGGACTTTCAATGATCGTATTCGCAACCAGTGCGAGTGCGAACAATATAAAAATAATCGGTGTATATGGGTAGCCCCATACTCTATAAGGACGCGGTGCGTCAGGATTTCTTTTGCGAAGGATGATCACCGCGGTACATGACATTGCATAGAAGATCCAGATCGCAAAAACGATATACGTGATCAATTGATCGAATGTTCCGAGCAGCACAAGCATGCTCGCCCATGCTGCCTGTGCGAGCAATCCGATTACCGGCGTGCGACGCGTCGCGTGAAGCAATTGCATCTGACTGAAAAACAGTCCCTCTCTCGCCATCGCATAATAGATCCGCGGCGCCGTAAGGATAAACGATTGATTTGCACCGAGCATCGAGATCATCACCGCCGCAGCGATGAACGAAGCGCCCGCATCTCCCATCATTTGTACTGCGGCATCGGAAGCGACAAAATGTGAAGACGCCATTGATGAAACGGGAAGCACAACAAGGAAAGAAAGATTTACTGCAACATAGAGAAGGATGATCATAAGAGTGGAAATGATGAGCGAGCGGTGAATGGAACGCTCCGGCTGCTCAACCTCTCCGGCAACAAAACTGAGATCGACCCAGCCGTCGTATGCCCAGAGGATCGCCAGCATTGCCATCCCGAACGATGAGAGATACGCATTCCAATCCTTTGGCTGCAATTCAACCGCTGCAGTAAATTGGTGTGGAGTTGCAAAATAAAAATAGATTGCCGATGCGATCAGTATTACCAGCGATGCGATCTTACTCAGTGTAATGACATTTTGAAACCGTGCACCGAATTTTGTCCCGACGATATTCACCGACGTCAGAATGAGTATCGAAATGATCGCAACGATCTTTATTTCAGTCCCGCTCATCGGAATAAAATATGTCATGTATTGCGCGAACCCGACCGCGACAGCCGCGATCGACGCAGACATGATGACAGTGAACGACGACCAGCCGGAGAGAAATCCCCAGAGAGGACCGTACGTCCGTTTCAAATAGACATACTGCCCGCCTGCATGCGGCATCATCGCGCCCAGTTCTGCGTACGACAGTGCGCCGAACAGACTGATAATTCCGCCGATCACCCATGCAAGAATGATATCGAACGATGTGTGCAGGTAGAGTGCGACGGTCGCCGGCACGAGGAAAATTCCGGAACCGATCATGCTGCTGACGTTGAGCATGAAGAGCGACCACAAGAATGTGTTCAGAAGTTCAAGAACGATCGAAATCACGGTACCGACCGTTCTCCACAAAAAATGTTTTGCCGATGCTCCAAAGAGAAATTCCTTCCATGCATACTTCCTCTTTGCAATGTACCGTGCAATTATAGACCACTGTATCCACGTCAGCGGCACATACAAAAAAATATAGAGTGCGATCCGTGTCGCTGCGGTATTGAATTCAAATTCTTGCAAAAACAACGATGTGTACAGCACAACAAGACCGAATATCCACCACAGAAACGTACGGGCAACACCAAGCGCCGCCGCAAACAGCAAGTCGCTTCGCGACGGTGCAATCCATCTCAATCCGACCGAAGACCAGAACATATTGAAGAGAATGTAGACTGAGATCGTGAAAATCATCGGCTCGCACGCTGAAGGGATGTTCGATAGAAATTCTTCAGAAGCGATTGGAAATGATAGACGCCAAGTTCGGTCTCCGGTGAGATCCTTCCCTTCGTATACACGCGCGATTCCAATCCGCGCTGTACGTATTCGCAGATCTCGATATCCTCCTTCTGAACCGAATCGCTGTATAAGAGATCCTCTTCCAATTTTTTCTTAGATTCATCCGAATCAACATCGTCATAAAAATAATCGAAGATCACTCTGCAGGTGTTGTGCGATGTCGGAAGAACGAGGTTCGTTTGGAGCCGTCCCGGAAGGATGTTGAGCATGAAATTTGGAAAGATGAAATAGTAGAACGCTTGCCCTGTTCCGTATACGGAGTCGTTATCTTTCAAAGGACTGTATTGCAGCGAGTGCCATTCGCTTGTTTCGGTCACATATTCCTGCAAGTCGAGCAGTGTTGCTAACTCAGGATGAACGAACGGCACGTGGTATCCTTCAAGGTAATTATCAACGTATACTTTCCAATTGCATTTCACATGATAGATGATTCTCCGTGCAAATTTTTTTGTTGAAAGTTTTTCAGGATAAATTCTGTCTGAAATGTTTTTGACCATTTCCTTCAGCGGAACCGGCGGCGGCGATGGTGCCGCGAATAACATTCCCTCCCATTCGGAAATTGAAATGGGAAAAAGTCCGAAATCTTTTTTATCGAATAGTTCGGTCCGGTTGAATCTGGGCGTGCCTCGCAAACTCCCGTCGAGCAAGTACGTCCAGCCGTGATACTTGCATTGCAGCACGCGCGAGTTGCAATTTTCGGTTGCCAGCGGTCCGCTCCGATGGCGGCAGATATTGTAAAAACCTCGTATCATCCCATCGTCACCCTTTACAAGAATGACCGGTGACCCGGCAACTTCTGCAACAATCTGATCACCCCGATGCTGGAGTTGCGATGTATGACCGGCAAAATTGTAAAGATGTGAAAAGAGATGATCCCGCTCGAAACGGAATATTTCTTCGCCGTAATTCCAATGAGCGGGAATTGTTTCCGCACGCTCGATCGGTTGAACGACCAGATCATCATTCGATATGATATGGAAGATATGTGTATGCATCGACCGGATTTAAAAATAAAAAACCACGCAGAACGTGGTTAAACATCTACAAAATATTTGATTTGTGCAATACTTACATCCGTTTTTTCAACCGTCCTTCAACCGCAGCAAGCAATAATTCCTGATCGACAGGCTTTGGAAAGTAGAGATCCAACCCGAGCCGCAGCGCTGCGCGGATCACTTTCCCGTCCTTTAATCTGCTCATGAAAAAAAAGGGCACATTGCGGAGCGTCTCATGTTCCTGTAATTTTTCGAACAGTGAGAACCCGTCCTGCTGCTGTGGTGAATACATCAATTCAGCCAGTACGAGATTCGGAAATTTATCCGCGATCAACCGGAACGCTTCTTCAACGGAAGAAGCCAGCATCACATCATAATTCATTTTTTTCAAAAAACCCATGAGCGAGATGCGGTGTGCCGCATCTGTATCCACGATAAGGATCGTTTCCTTCATCGGCATACCCATTTTTGCTTCCTCGATCTTGCCCAGACATGTCTTATGCTCTTCTGTTGTAATACCGTACCGCTGACGCATCAGTTCCAGGGTCGCCTGCTCATTCATCGTCAGCACACCGTCCCGCCACGCAAGACGGAGCGCATCAAGATACGCACCCGTTTTCACATCGCGCTGGATCGCAAAGTGTTCCTTGTCTGTGATGCCGAAGAGATCACGGACAATTTTCAATTCTTTCGCTTCATCTTCCGTCACCTTACCATCAGCCCATACTTCCTTCATCAACTCGCGGTACATAAAGAATGCACCGTGCACCTCCGGAGCGCTTATCGGTTGTGATTGTTTCGCGATCCCAAAAAATTTTCCTGCATCTGCCTGTTGCTCCTGTTGCAACGTATCGATTCTGTCAGAATATGCTCTTGCAAATGCATTTTGCGGATCGATCTTGTACACTTCCGCAATTTTACTTAATGCCGCCTTGTAATCGTTGGCACGAACACATTCTTCCGCCGATGTCAGCAGTCGTGAAATTATTACACGTTTCTCTTCATCGCTCATCTCAATCGTCTTCTCATGCGGCGTATCCGGATGTGCCCGTTTTTGCATCATTTTGATCCGTTCCTTGAATGAACGGGCAAGGACGCTTTTCGGATCGAGTGCCAGTGCTTTGTCGATCTCCGTCAATGCTTCTTCAAATCGATTGTACCGGAAATGTTCATCCGCTCCTCTGAGATGCTTTGAGAGTTGTTCTCTGTGTGATTGTGTTTGTTGTTCTGCGGTAGGTTTGTTGCCGAACATGACGCCCCCTTATTAAAACCACATATACCAATACCAACCTATTGAATGTTCATTTGAAAGACAAGCTGAAAAATAAAAGCCGCCCATATCGGCGGCTTTTGTCTGAATTCGCACATTAGAATGTTCTTAGAATCTGTAACTTAAGGTGATATTCAGTGTGGTCGTTGAGATGGATTCGTCTGTGCGGGATGCATTCACAATCCCCCGGAACGTGTATTGATTGCGGAATGATTTGTGCGAACCGAATGCAACTGCTGCGTCCAAAACGACATTCCGCTGTAAAAAAATCCCTGCACCTGCCGAATATACTGTTTGATCAAAGGAACTCGGGTCGTTTTTGTACGGCGATGGGGTAAGTGAATATCCGCCGCGTAAACGAATATCGGTGCTCGGAACGTCAATCTCGGCGCCGAGACGATAACTTGTGACCGCTCTGAATTCTTTTTGAAGGGTAGGATTTTCTTTTTCCAACACAGAGTTATCGGTAAATTCCATTTGTGTCCAATCTGTATTCTCGATGTCTGCTGCAATTAAAAATTCGGGAATGATATAGAACGACGCACCGACACCGAGTGTCCATGGTGAACTGACGCCGTATTCGTTTGTAGCTTCAAATTCATGCTTTGTCACGGGAGGGGGACCGCCTTGCCATGTACCGGAAGGATCAAACACACTTTCACCGGCATCGCTGTACGTCTCACGAATTGTGACAGATGTCGGGGTTTTGGCAATGATACCAACACGGTATCGGTCAGACCGATACATCATCCCGAATGTAAACCCTCCTCCAGAAATTTCACTGTTGATATATCGATCGTGATAGAATTTGTTGAACCGCAAGTATGCAGAATCTACCGGTAAATTTGCCTGGGCGTTGTTGTACACATTATTGATATCCTCCTCAACATAGTTGCGCGCATATTCATATGAACCGGTCATGATATTAAGAGAGACACCAAACGAGATATTTTCTTCTACATCGATCGCTCCCGCAAAAGACCATTGACCGAGGTTTCCACCCTCTTTAATTAAACCCCTTTGTTGCACACTGTCTTGTACCGAGGTATATCCGTCTGAATTGGTGAGATAGACATTGAAGGGAACGTCAAATGCTACATCAGAATCATATAATGTAGGAATGATCGAACTCTGGTTATTATATCCATCGAAGGAATGAGCCGATGCATAGTCGGCAATGCGGTTGTATCCGAATGAGAATACAAGACTCCCCTGCACCGTTGGAAATGGAAAGACAAAACCGACGTCATCAAGTGATGTCGCTGTTACGTTCTCAGTCGCTTTCGTTCCCAAATATGTCGCATCGTTTGTCAATCCGAAATTCGAGACTCCTCCTGTGAATTCAAGCCGGCGCAATTGCGCGAGACCAGCCGGATTCCAAATAGACGCGCTGTAGTCATCCGAAACACCGATATATGCATTGCCCATCCCCAATGCACGGGATCCGACACCGGTGCCGCGAGTGGAGTATCGCAGCGCATCTTCGGAAAATTGTGCCGCAGAAAGTGAGACGATGAAAAGAGAGACCAATAAAATTTTCAGAATACTCTTCATACGATCCTCATCAGAATAGTTTATCGTGGCCTGTTTCCGTCGCGCGATGAACCGCTGTCACGTGTCCGACCGCTATTGCTGTCTGCCGGTTTGCTGTCGGTACGACTGCGCACACCGCTGTTCGTGGTCGCTGCAGGTTGTTGTGCCGCCGGCTGCGGGGCAACAGTTGTTGCCGGAGGGGGGTTTGACGGTGGTGTCGATGTTGTTCCTCCGACAGGTTGCGACGGTGTTGCTTGCGTTGGGGTTGGTTGTGGACGTTCATGTTCCTTTGTATTATCCCGTGTTGACCCATTACTACGAACTCGATTACCGGCCCTTTGTGTTCCCTGTTGAAGTGGCAACCGATGTTGCCGGTGGAATCCACCATGGTTGTGAAGGAATGGGAGTGTACCATCCGTACGGATCGGGTTCATAGATCGGCGACGCGTACGAATTATTCCATGCCGTCGGTTCAAGAACAATACCATTGTGCACTGTCATGACACCGTACGATCTCAATTCCAGATAGCGATCATCAAGCTCAGCGCTGCTGTGACAAGTGATGCAGTTTTGATTGTAGTTTAACTGGTATGCTGCGTCAGACCGGACCGTCGATTCTTCTTGGCGATTCTGTAAAAATTCCTGCGGCGTCATGAGCACAGTGTAACATCCGCTGATACACAGTACAATTATCAGTGTAACAATGATTTTTAATTTAGGATACATCATACTTAATCGGCTCTCTTTCTCCCGCCGCCATTGCCGGAACCACCAGAACTTCCGCCGTTACTACGAGGTGGTGAGGATTGTGGTGGTGCCTGTTGAGCCGGCGGAGGTGAATAAGTCCTGCGTTCTTCGCGCGGTCTGTCACTCGATTTCCCTTCATTTTGAGGAACAGATCGTCTGGGAGGATTATATGCAGGTTTGTTTGTTGCACCTTCATTTACCCTCTTTTGTTCCCGTTGTTTATTTTTTGGAGGTGTGTACGCCGGTTGATCTTCACGTTGTGCTTTCTTTTGCGGCGGCGAAGTCATTGTACGATTATCACGAGGCGATTGTTTGTCCGTTCCATCGACAACGCGTGCTCGCTTCTCCGGAGGAGAAGTGCTGTTTACTTTTTTCCACCATGGTATTTCTTCTCTCTGTCTTTCATCCACAGGTATCGCTTTTACTTCTGGGATCCTTTCTCTAGCTGGTGTTCCTCCCGTCGCAATCGTTGTTCCCGGCGTTGTTGGAGTTGGAATCGGTCTCGTTCTTCCTCCCGGGTCGCGCGGATCACGGGTCGATCCATCGGTTCGGACTCTTCCTGGATTGGCTGGAGGATTGTATCCATACTGCGGGGGTGAATAGTAAGGGGGATAGTACACACCACCCGGATAATATGGGTAAGGGTACCATGGATCATAGATTGGTGGCCACCACGGATTGGGATAGATTATCGTATACTGGGGATAATGATGATACCACCACCACGGACGATGCCATCCCCAGTAATAATCATCATAGAATGAATGATAGTAACCGGATATCCACGATGAATGATATGTTGGGTAGTAATAGTTGAATGACAAGCGAAAACGCGATCTGCGATAATCATCATCAAGATAATAATTGTTATTGATCGTGACAGTGCCTTCGTCATCATACGTTGTATCGGTGTCTGTATAATAACCGTCGTCACTATAATCGCTTGATTCACTTGCGGCGAACTCGGTATAACACCCGGTCAACGTCGCGGCAATAATCATCAAGAAATAAACTGGAAAAGATCTCATCGCGGTTTTCATATCGCACCTCGTAATTTGTTCATAAGTATGAACAGCTTGCGGTTATAATTCATTCCCACGTATTGGACAACTATACTATAGTGCAGGATTAATCAAACAGAAGCAAGTGCTATGGTGTGTTTTTCCTTCGTAGCAGATTTCCGAAATCTTTGAGATTTCGGAAATCTATTTAGTTAAAACGTCCGGACATATTCAACCTTTAATGTCCGATTTGCAAATGTCACGTTATTTTGATTTTTCACAATGTTTTTAAGGTCGAACCCGAGTGTCAATCCGCTGGCAAGAGACCAGCGCAAACCGGCATTGAGATATCCGTTCCCTTTTCCAAATGCCAAACCGTGATTGTCGTTGAATGCGAAATCATATTCTGCAAGGAACGATAATTCCTGTCCGATCGATTTTTCAACACCGGCGAATACGTTCATATCTTTATCGCCGTCTTTCTTCTCCATACTCCAGTTGACACCGCCATGGAACGAAAGAAATCCGAGCATCGTGTAATTCTTGCTCCCCGCAATAAAAATTCCTTTGGACTTGATCGTGTATCGTTCGAGTGAATCGATGTATGTCTCTTTCCCCTGAGAATCGAATCCGAACGCGATCGCCGGCATCACTTCCGTTTCATCGATCAACCGATACTTCACCATCACACCGGGAAGTTTTTGTCCGTTCACTTTGTTCTTGCCGATGATGCCGACGCCGCCGTATGAGACGCCAAATGTCAAACGATCCAACGCACCTGCATACAGACCGAACATCACGCCGCCATCCTGGAAAAAGTTGGATTCAAAAGAGAAAGCGCCTCGTTTCAGCAATCCGGCGGTTGGTGTATCTATTATATAGCGCGGTTCGATGTTTGCCGCATCGCCCGCAGAGTTCTGGGCAATTCCACATGACGAAATAAGAATCAGCAATGCAGCAGTAATGATTTTTTTCATCGGATTCCCGTTCAAAAGTTATTCTGGTGTAGTGTACGAAAAATTAGGTTCTTTTCCACGTTGTACCGTCTTTGCCGTCCTCAAGCACGATACCTGCTGCCTTCAAATCATCGCGTATCTTGTCTGAAATCGCAAAATTCTTGCTCTTCCGCGCATCGTTGCGGAGAGTGATAAGTAATTCCATCAGCTGCGGTTCCGATGAAATACCAGCGGCTTTTGTTTGTCCGGATGACAAACCGAGAATATTTTCCGTTACAATCGTCAAAAAATCATTGACGGTCATCAGAAAGTTGTGTGATACGTTCGCTGCATCGTTGAGCAGGTCATTCAATTCGCGGACGAGTTCAAACAACACTCCGATTGCTTGTGGTGCATTGAAATCGTCGTCCATAGCGGCAAAAAACCTCTGCTTGTATACCTCAAACGATGTGATGAATTCTTTTTTTCCTGTTCGCTGCTTCGTCAGTTCGTTGCGGAGACGTGTTATAGTTCCCCGTAATTTCTCCAAACCCTTCGCCGCCCCTTCCACCGCCTGCTCGCTGTAGTCGAGCGTGCTGCGGTAGTGGCTTTGGAGAATGAAGAACCGGATCACCAGCGGATAATATTTTTCATACGCATCTTTCAGCGTCACGAAATTTCCGAGCGATTTCCCCATCTTCTGCCCGTTCACTGTCACAAGATTGTTGTGCATCCAGTATTTGACGAACGGTTTTCCGGTAGAGCATTCGCTCTGCGCGATCTCGCATTCGTGGTGCGGAAACTGGTTATCCATTCCGCCGCCGTGAATGTCGAATGTCTCGCCGAGGTACTTCATCGACATGGCAGAGCATTCAAGATGCCAGCCGGGAAATCCTTTTCCCCACGGCGAGTTCCATTGCATAATGTGGTTCGGTTCCGCTTTTTTCCAGAGAGCAAAGTCGGCGGGATTTCTTTTTTCAGATTTTATTTCAACGCGCGTGCCGCTTTCGGCTTCCTCCAATACTCTTCCCGAAAGTTTTCCGTACTCTTTATCCTTCGTGACATCGAAATAGACCGAACCGTTCACTTCGTAGGCGAATCCTTTTTTCAAAAGATCCTGCACCATCTCGATCTGTTCGGGAAGGTGTCCTGTTGCACGGGGTGAAATATCGGGACGGAGAATGTCCAGCGAATCCATATCGGCAAAATACTCACGTGTGTACATTTCCACCACCTGCATCGGATGCAGTTTATCGGTACGTGCCTGCTTCGCAATTTTATCTTCGCCCTGATCGGCATCGTCAGTCAAATGCCCAACATCTGTAATGTTTTGGACGTACGTGACTTTGTAACCGAGATATCTCAGATAGCGAACAACGATATCGAACGAGACATAACTTTTCGCATGGCCGAAATGCGACAGCCCGTACACCGTCGGTCCACAGACATACATGTTCACGAGACCATCGTGGATCGGTTTGAATTCTTCTTTTTTGCGGGTGAGTGAGTTGTAAATTAATAAAGCCATTAGGATTTCGGATTTTAGGTGTTAGGTGTATTCCTTCGACGTTTTACGGATGAAATAAAACTGTTGAGCATTTTTTGTTCTTCTGAAATCATTTGAAGAACCGGCTGAATTTTAATACCGCCTATCAGGTTCAGTCTCTCAACAGCGGTTAATTGTGTTTCAATCTCAAACGAAGAACCAATTGCAAATTCCAAAAATCTCTTAAAATCTGCTTCACTTCCTCTGCTACAGCCTTCCGCTATATTTGAAGGAATCGAAATTACTGCTCGTTGAAGTTGAGATTTCAGACCGAACTTTTCTTCGGAAGGAAGCAGTGAGGTTAATTTGTACACTTCAACAACGATGTCCATTCCCT
This sequence comes from Ignavibacteriales bacterium, assembly GCA_016182545.1. Taxonomy (GTDB): domain Bacteria; phylum Bacteroidota; class Ignavibacteria; order UBA10030; family UBA8401; genus SpSt-333. Next base: position 22,117 of record JACPGG010000064.1, on the reverse strand, counting down.
TCTGCCAAATCTTCAATTCTCGAAAGTTCCTCATAAGAATAAAACACTCCCTGAACCTAAGTCCCAATACCTAATCCTTAATTCCCATCAATTCCTTCGCCGATTTCAATCCTGCCTCAGTAATATTCTCTCCACTGAGCAGTTTCGCAACTTCCTTTATCCGTTCCTCATTCTCCAGCAGCCTCAGTCTGGTCGAGGTCTTTTTATTTGCTTCGGTTTTTTCCACGGCAAAGTGCGTGTCTGCCAAACCTGCAATTTGGGGGAGATGGGTGATGGCGATGACTTGATGATGTTTCGAAAGTTTTTTCAGACTCAATCCGACCGATTGCCCGATCCGTCCGCTCACGCCGGTATCGATCTCGTCAAAGATCAGCAGCGGTGTTTTGTCTGACTGCGCCAATGCGGATTTCAGCGCAAGCATGATACGTGAAACTTCTCCTCCGGAAGCGACCTTCACCAACGATTTAGCATCTTCACCGACGTTTGTCGACAGGAAGAATTCTACATGATCCACTCCGTCGGAGGTCGCCTCGTACAACGAGGAACCGATTTTCACTGCAAGCGCGTTGGTGTTGTTCTCAACACGACGTTGATTGATCGTCGTTTCAAATTTCGCTTTTTGAATGCCAAGTTCTGCAAGAGAAGCGATGATCTCTTTCTCCAATTTTTTTGAATTTTCTTTGCGTCTTTGTGTGAGGATGCCTGCCTTTGTACCGCAATCATTCCTGAACGACTCGATCTCTTTCTCCAACTTCGCGATCTCTCCTTCAAAATTCTCGGCGAACTTGAATTCATCGCCGATCTTTTGCCGGTACGCGATCAATACATCGAGCGTACCGCCGTATTTCTTCTTCAGCATCGTTAGTGCGCCAAGCCGCTCGCGAATCACTTCCAATCGGTCAGGATTGAATTCGATGCGTGACGCGTAGTTCTGGACCTGCTTCGATATCTCATCAACGATCACTTCGGCGGATTTCAATTCATGTACAGCATCGGCGAACGTTGCGTCGATCTCCGCCAATTGGTCGAGCATCTTGCGTGCCTTCACCAGACTGTCGCGCGTTGAACTTTCCGACTCGTACAAGATCTGATGGATGCCGCCGGTCAGTTCGTTCAGTTTCTCCGTATTCTCAAGTATCTTCAGTTCTGCTTCAAGGTGTTCTTCTTCACCCGCCTGCGGATTGACGGCGTCGATCTCTTTTATCTGAAATTCAAACAACGATTTCTTCGCTTTCAGTTGATCTTCCTGCTCCTGCAATTCCCTTTTCCTGGATGTCAACTCAGCCAATTGCCGGTATGAAACGCGATATGTTTCTAATTCTTTCTCATAGCCGCCGAAATCGTCCAGAAAGTCGATATGCGTTTCCGGATGAAGCAGGGACTGGTGTTCGTGTTGCCCGTGCAGATCGACAAGTGCATCGCCGATCTCCTTGAGCATCGAAACGTTCACCGGTGAATCATTGATAAAGCAGCGGCTTTGCCCTTTGTTCGTCACCTCGCGCCGGACGATGATCTCGTCGGTCACGTCATTCTCATTGGATCGAAGTATATCGGCAACGCGGACATTCATCTTCACAACGAACAAGCCTTCCACGATCGCTTTCTCTGCACCGGAGCGGATCATTTCAGTACTGGCGCGTTCGCCGAGCAGAAGCCCGAGTGCATCGACTAAAATTGATTTCCCCGCGCCGGTTTCCCCCGTAATGATGGTCAATCCGGAAGAAAATTCGACGGAGATTTCTTCAATGAGAGCGTAATTTTTGATGAGGAGAGATCGTAACATTGATTGAAGTTACATCGAAAAGTGGAGAGTTTCAATTGAGAACTGTATTATCCCCCAATGAGGATGTCCGGAACATCGCCGAGCAGCCCGTGAAAGAATGCCAATTGAAAGAATGTCTCCAGCGATTCGTGCGATTGCTCGTCGAACGAGTAGGTGAAATGAGAAAGGAATTCGTATATCTCGTCGGGAGATTGAGAGCGGTCTTTTGAAAGTTCGTCCGAAAGAGTGCGTAGTTCGTTCTTCCCCGATTCCTGTGAGACGATCAGCAGATCGCTCAGTTGCTTGTCGAATGATTCACTTCGTCCAACGCACATCGAATGGACGAACGGCAGTTCAGTGATATCCGACCATTCGTCCACAAGGTCGATGAAAGGGACATTCGTTCGAATAGAATAAAGTGACTCCCCTGCAACAAGCGCACAGTCCGCTTTGGCGAGCATCGCATCAACCGAGCCGATGACCGGAACGATTGTCGGCGCTGAATCATATTTTTCTCCGAGCACCACACGCGCCAACACAACTTCAGTCGTGGTCACCGTACCGACTGCCATCGTCGTTATCTCTTGCAGGTCGCCGCGAAGATAAAGTCGGGCAATTCCTGCAAATCCGGCAGCCGAAACACCGACTCCCGGATAGATGATGAGGTCGGAGCTGTTGATCCCATAATCCATCGGATGGACGAACGCAGCATCCGATTCTTTGCTCATCAACCGGTCGATGTGTGCGGCAGGCGTATCAAACAAAAGTTCCCCCGATATGTCGGGGGAACTTTTGAGTGTGCGATACAAAGGCTGCGTTGGGAGATCGTGAAGAGCTCCGATGCGGAACTTCATGCTCACTGATTGGCGCCGGTCTTTTGACGGATCTGTTTTGCCGCAAGCCCGCGCAGGTAGTATAATTTCGCGCGGCGTACACTGCCGTCTTTGATCTTTTCGATCTTCGCGAGGCGGGGTGAATGCAGCGGGAAGATCCTTTCCACACCAACACCGTCCGAGACTTTGCGGACCGTGAATGTTGCGCCCATTCCTTCACCGCGGCGGCCGATCACCACACCCTGATATTGCTGAATGCGTTCTTTGTCCCCTTCGACGACGCGCACGTGCACGTTCACGGTGTCTCCCGTTTTAAAATCCGGAATATCGGATTTCACGAATGCTGCTTCTACTAATTTGATTTTATCCATGATGCCCTCTGTTATTTGCCAGTCTCTGTCGACTGATGATAGTGTATGTTATTTATTTTCTACGCTAGATTACGACAATAAATCGTTTCTTCTCAGTTTCGTTTTTTCTTTCCGTTGTTCATCTCTCCATTTTGAGATCTCTCCATGATCGCCGGAGAGCAGCACGTCCGGAACTTTCATTCCGCGAAATTCCGGCGGACGAGTGTAGCTCGGTGCGTCAAGCAATCCGTCCTGGAACGAATCGGAGAGTGACGATTCCGCATCGCTGATCGCTCCGGGGATCACTCTCACCACTGCGTCAGCGATCACCATTGCAGCAAGTTCTCCTCCCGTCAACACGTAATCTCCGATTGAAATTTCTCTGGTAATGAGATTCTGTCTCACCCGTTCGTCGATCCCTTTGTAATGCCCGCACAGAATGATCAGATTCTTTTTCAGTGACAGGTCGTTCGCCGATTTCTGATCGAACTTCTCTCCGTCTGCACTCACATAGATGACCTCGTCATACGTCCGCTCACTTTTCAACATCTCGATGCACTCAAAGATCGGTTCGGGTTTCAGGATCATCCCCGCTCCGCCGCCGTACGGGGGCTGGTCGACGATCTTGTGCTTGTCATGTGTAAAAGAACGGAGATCGTGTACGACGATCTCAACTAGTTTCTTTTCCTGCGCCCGTTTCAGTATGCTCTCCGTGAGGGGACTTTTGAGCAACTGCGGCACTGCGGATATGATGTCGATTCTCATGCTCACAATGTAATTACCTTTCCCCTCGTGTGAGGCTTCGACGCGTCACGACAGATAACACCGGGACTTGCTCAGCCTGACGATAAATCACACTCACAACATTTCGCCGTCGAACAAACCTTCCGGCGGACGAACGATGATCTCTTTTTTTTCAACGTCAACCGACAGAACGAATTCCGGTACCGCCGGAAACATCACGTTTCCCAATCCCGTCTCCACTGTGTAAACCATCTGTGCCGGAAGAGCGTCAACCGACACGATGTTCCCGAATTTCTTCCCTTCTTCGCTGATGAGCAGACAGCCGACAAGATCGTCGATGAAAAATTTTTCTTTCGGCAGATGCTTTTTCTGCGACTCTTCCACAAAAAGGTACAGCCTTCTGAACTCTTCCGCTGCCGTTCTGTCGTCGACACCCTTCAACTTTATATAGATGTCATTACCCCGCTTGCGGACCGAATCGATCGTGCAGAGTTCGGTCGTCGTCTCGTTCTTTCCGATGAAGGTGTTTTGAAGGCCTTCAAATTCTTCCGCCGTGCGGGCGTACGAGACAATTTTCATTTCACCTCGGACACCGAACAGACCGACGATCTGTGCGATAGCCCGGAGAGGGAGCGTGTGTTTAGTCTTCAACTTCTAAGATAGCCCTTTTCCCTTGTTTGGCGGCGACGGCACTGAGCAAGACCCTGATCGATTGCGCCGTCCGCCCCTGTTTGCCGATGATCTTGCCGACATCCGGCTGACCGACTTTCACCTTAAAGATAACCTTGTTGTCCTTCTCCTCTTCAGAAATCTGGACAGAATCAGGATTGTCAACAAGTTGCTTCGCAATGTACTCCAGGAATTCACGCATTTCTGCCTCCTGTGACTAATGTGAGAAGACTATTGAGTTATCTTACCGCAACATTTTTGTCTTTTGTACCGCTGACGTACGGCAAAGAAGAGAACCCTTAGACCTGTACCGGTGCTTCGGGCGCCGGTGCCGCTGCGGGAGCTGCTTCTTTCGGTGCGGCTGATTTCGCTTTCTTCTTCAGAATTTTGCGGCGCGCTTTCTTTGCGAGTTCTTTTTCGCGTTTCAACGGCTGCGATGCCTGCCATTTTTCGAACTCTGCGGCGACTGTCGCTTCGTCTTTCCCTTTTTTCTTCAGGTACCATTTCAGCATGATCCCTTTGCGGCTGAGCAGGTTGCGCACCGTATCGGTCGGTGTTGCACCGACGCCGAGCCAGTACATCACTCTGCTTTCTTTCAGGTCGATCGCTACCGGATCGATGTTCGGATTGTAGTTCCCGAGTTTTTCGAGAAAGCGTCCGTCACGTTTGTACCGTCCATCCGCTGCGACGATGCGGTAGATCGGCTGTTTCTTTTTTCCGCCGCGTTGTAATCTGATTTTTACTGCCACTGTGGTTCTCCTTTGAACTGCTTTTAGTGTGATTTATTTAATTGATTTATTTTCTTATCGTCCCAACCGCTGTCCCATCATCTTCGCGAAACTTTTCCCTTTGGTAAAGTTGCGCATCATCTTCTGCATCTCGGTGAACTGAGTCAGCAGTTTGTTCACCTCCTGGATCGTCCGTCCGCTCCCTTTGGCGATCCTCTTCCTTCTGGAACCGTTGATGATACCCGGATTGTTCCGTTCTTCTTTCGTCATCGAAAGAATGATCGCTTCGACATATTTTAATTCCTTATCATCAACGTCGTTCAGGTTCCCGAGTTTGCTGGCGCCGGGAATCATCGACATCACCTGGGACATCGGTCCCATCTTCTTCACCTGCTGCAGCTGCTCATAAAAATCCTGCAACGTGAACCGGTCCTTGATGATCTTCTCTTGTAACTTCTCCGCCTGCTTCTGGTCGAATGTCTGCTGCGCTTTTTCGACGAGCGAGACGATATCTCCCATGCCGAGAATGCGGGACGCCATCCGGTCGGGATGGAACTGTTCGAGCGCGTCCATCTTCTCGCCCACGCCGACGAACTTGATCGGCTTGCCGACCACGCTGCGGATCGACAACGCCGCGCCGCCGCGCGTATCGCCGTCCAGTTTTGTCAGCACGATGCCGTCGAAATCCAAACGATCGTGGAACGCTTTCGCGGTGTTGACTGCGTCCTGACCGATCATCGAGTCGACCACAAAAAGAATTTCATGCGGCGTGACAGCAGACTTGATATTCTCCACCTCGCGCATCATCTCTTCGTCGATCGCCAAACGTCCCGCGGTATCGATGATCACGGTGTCGCGCGCGTTCTCCTTTGCGTACGGAATCGCTCGCTTCGCGATCTCAAGTGCGCTCTCCGTCCTGCTTGTGAAGACGGGAACGTCGATCTGCTTGCCAAGAGCCTCTAGTTGATCGATAGCGGCAGGACGATAGACGTCCGCAGCGACAAGCAACGGTTGGCGTCCTTTGGATTTTAATAGATTCGCAAGCTTTCCGCTGAATGTCGTCTTACCGGAACCTTGCAATCCAGCCACCATGATGATACTCGGAACTTCCGGAGAAAGATTGATCTCCGCTTTTTCCGAACCCATCAGCGTCACCAACTCATCGTAAATGATCTTGATGATCAATTGACCCGGTGCAACACTGGTGATGACTTCCTGCCCGACCGCCTTTTGCTGAACATTGTCAATGAACGATTTTACGACGTTGAGATTCACGTCGGCATCGAGCAGTACACGGCGCACGTCGCGCAGCGCTTCAGCCGTATTCTCTTCCGAGATGCGGTGCTGTCCGCGGAGTTTCTTAAGCGCGCTGTCTAATTTTTCAGTGAGTGTTTCGAACATTCAATAACCACAAAATCACAAAGACACCAAAAACACATTTTGTGATTTCGTGCCTTTGTGGTAAAGTCCCTTTATCCTGCTTTTCTCAACGCTTCTGCACCGCCGACGATCTCGAGCAATTCCTTTGTGATCGCTGCCTGGCGTGCTTTGTTGTAATTCAATTGGAGAATCTTGATCAGGTCGCGTGCATTCGTGCTGGCATTCTCCATTGCCGTCATGCGAGCGCCTTGTTCCGCTGCGTTCGAGTCGAGCAGCACACGCCACATCTGGAAATTCAGATGTTTCGGCACCAGTGCGCTGACGATCTCGTCGCTGGTCGGTTCGTAGATGTAATCGGTTGCCGCATGCTTCTTATCCGTCGTCTCTTCCGGCATGACGGGCAGAAACTGTCCGATCGTCAATTTTTGCTGCACTGCATTTTTAAATTCATTGGAGATGATCTCGACCTTGTCGAATTCCCCTTTGATGAATCCATCCACAACTTCCGCTACGATCGTCTTAGCAATATTGAAATTCAATTGATTGAAAATGCCGACATGCTTCGAGACCACTTCGTAGTTCCTCTTGCTGAAGAAGTCGTACGATTTCTTGCCGACACAAATCAACTTCACTTTTCCCGCAGCATTCATCTCGGCATAGTTCGCATTGATATGATTGACGGTCGCTTTCACAATATTACTGTTGAATGCGCCGCACAATCCGCGGTCAGCCGTGACAACGACAATCGCAACAGTCTTCACTTCGCGCACTTCGAACTGAGGATACTTCGTCACGTCCACCTGTCCCGATAAATGCGAGAGAAGTTCTTTCATCTTCTTTGCGTACGGGCGGGCGGCAATGATCGCATCGGTCGCACGGCGGAGCTTCGCTGCGGAGACCATCTTCATCGCCTTGGTGATCTTCTGCGTATTCTTGACGCCGCTGATGCGGCTGCGTATTTCACGGAGTGTTGCCATTTATTTCTTTAATAATTCTTTCAAAAATATTAAATCAAGATTATCCTTTGCGCGCATCGTTTGTTTCAACTTCCACAATAGTTCAGGACTTGCCAGGGGAATTTTTACCGCATCTATTTCTTTAATGACTATATCATTTTTGGCATCATCGTACGTCAGACCGCACGCTTTTGCCATCAAATCAATTGTTATTTCGTCACCCACACGAACCACCGAGTAATTCTCTAAATCATCAGGACGAACTTCTCGTATTGCTTGATCAGGGAGAGTCATCATCGCTTTGCGGACTCTTTCCTGATTTTCCTGCGACGCCTCAATAAGTAAATCTATGTCTTCCGTGGCACGAAGAAAGCCCGCTTGAATGATTGCCATACCGCCAATGACAATATATTTTGCACCAGCGACATTGAGTTCACGACAAAGTTTTACGAGGTCGTCCGGTTCCGGCGGTCTGGTTTGTAATCCCTCGTCATCATTTTCAGCGACCATGCATTGCTTTCCTCAAATGTTTTGAAACGATGAACCCCCTTGTGAAGAAATGGCTTTCCATTTCTCAATACATTCACCAATTTCAAAAAGCCTCGTGCAGTATCAAGATCAATTTTTTTCGGCTTTCGTTTTCCTACAACTTTCATTTCATTCATTCAATTCAACCCGGACTTTTTCATGCCGCTTTGAACGTTGTCAAAAATTCCATCGCTGCAGTTTTAATCTTCGCGATGATATCATCGGTCAGGTCTTTCTTCTCTGCGATTGCCGTGAGTGTCTCTTTGTGGCGCATCTCGAACATCTCAAGGAATTCTTTTTCGAACCGTCCGACTTTTTCCAGAGGTAGTTCGTCGAGGAATCCGTTCGTACCGAGATAGATCATCACCACTTGTTTCTCAACCGGCATCGGGACGTACTGGTTCTGTTTCAATAATTCCACCAACCGTGCACCGCGGCGCAATTGCTGCTGCGTCGCTTTATCGAGATCGGAACCGAACTTGGCGAACGCTTCCAACTCGCGGTACTGTGCGAGGTCGAGGCGCAAACGTCCTGCGACTTTCTTCATCGCTTTGATCTGCGCGTTGCCGCCGACACGCGATACCGAGATACCGACATTGATAGCGGGACGGATACCTGCGTTAAAAAGATCGGGCACAAGATATATCTGTCCGTCTGTAATAGAGATAACGTTCGTCGGAATATATGCCGATACGTCGCCTGCCTGTGTTTCGATGATTGGGAGTGCCGTCAATGAACCGCCCCCTTCCTCATCACTCAACTTTGATGCGCGTTCGAGCAATCGCGAGTGGAGATAGAAAACGTCGCCGGGATACGCTTCACGTCCCGGGGGACGGCGAAGAAGCAACGACACCTGACGATACGCCGCTGCTTGTTTCGACAAATCATCATACACCACGAGCGCATCGCGTCCGTTATCTCGGAAATATTCACCGAGCGTTGCGCCGGAATATGCTGCAACGAATTGCAGCGGTGCAGGATCGCTCGCATTTGCAGCGATCACCGTCGTGTACGGCATTGCACCCTCTTCTTCCAACTTGTTTACCACCTGCGCCACGGTCGATCCTTTTTGTCCGATAGCAACATAGATACAATAGACCGGACGAATCCCCTGCTTCTTTGCCTCTTCCGTATGGGTATATTTTTGATTAATGATCGTGTCGAGTGCAACGGCTGTCTTCCCCGTCTGCCGATCGCCGATGATCAATTCACGCTGTCCGCGCCCGATCGGAATCATGCCGTCAATTGCCTTCAAGCCTGTTTGCAACGGCTGCTTCACCGGTTGACGCTGAATGACACCGAGCGCTTTCCGTTCGATCGGATAATATTTGTCGGATTTGATCGCGCCGCGTCCGTCGATCGGCTGACCGAGCGGATTGATGACGCGTCCGAGCATCGCTTCGCCGACCGGCATCGATGCAACCCGATTTGTGCGTTTGACGATATCTCCTTCTTTGATCTTCGTATCATCACCGAACAGGATGCATCCGACGTTATCTTCTTCAAGATTGAGCACCATGCCGAACACATCGTTCGGGAATTCCACCAACTCGCCCGCCATACATTTGGAGAGACCGTACACGCGTGCGATACCGTCGCCGACCTGCAGCACGCTGCCGACGTCGTACACATCGATTTCTTTTTCATAACCCGCAAGTTGTTTGCGGAGGATTGCAGTTATTTCATCGGGTCGAACTTCAGCCATTGTTGTTTACCTTTTCTCTATAAACAGTTAATCAGAATTTTTATCGCAGGGGTTTCAGGTTTTATGTTTCACGGCTCACGTATTCTTACATCGTGAAACCTGAAACATGCATCGTGAAACTGCTTGCATGCTAATTATTAAACGAACCTTCTTTCAATTTCAGCTTCAAAATTTCCAATTGGCGTTTCACGCTGCCATCGAGCACTGTATCTCCGACTCGCGCAATGAACCCCCCTTTGATACTCTTATCGACACTGAATGTGATCTCCACTTTCTTCTTTGTCATCACTTCAAGTTGTTTTTGCAGATCCTTTTCCTGTTTGGATGAGAATTCGGCGCTGGTCTTCACTTGCACCCGGACGAGTCCGAGTTCTTCATCACGCAGGACGAAATATTGCTTGAGAATATCATGAAGAATGCTTTCGCGTCCCTTCACCACCATGATGTCGATGTACCCTGCCACAAGTTCTCCCACTTTCTTCTTAAAGACGCTCCGAAGGATCTCTCTTTTTTTATCTTTGGAAATGATCGGACTTGCCAGCACATTCTTCAGTTCGCGGGATCCGTCGACTGTGGTAAGGACTGTTTGCAAATCTTCCGCGATTGCAGCAGGCTTTTTCTGCTCATTGGTCAACGCCATCAACGCGGAGGCATATCTATTTGCGACTCGTAGATTGCTCATCAGTTATTCTGCATTTGCTGTAGTACTTTGTCGATCATTTTTGGCGCCATCGAGCGATTCATCAAGGACCTTTTCTGCCGCGGACACCGCAAGATCGGCAACTTCATTGCGCAGCTGCTGTACCGCCGCTTCCTTCTCGCGCGTAATTTCATCCTTTGCCTGATCGAGCATCTTCTTCGCGCTCTCGTTCGCTTTCGCAACGATGTCGTGTTTCACCTGTTCCGCCATTGCACGCCCTTCGGCGATCAGTCGGGCAGTCTCGGAGTTCGCCTTCTCCATCACCGCCTTATTCTCCTGCATCAACCGCTCGGTGTCTTTCTTTGCCTGTTCAGCCGCGCGCAGCGCATCGGCGATCTCTTTCTCGCGTGATTCCAATGCGTGCAGCAGGGGCTTCCATGCAAATTTGCCAAGCACGACGACCAATAAGATGAACGTAATGATCGTCCAAATAATCAAACCGGGATTAATATCTAACATAGTTTTCTCTTTTGTTCAGCAGGTCGGCGTTTGCGCCGACCCGCCAAGTTAAATTACTTGGTTGCAAGAATGATGCAGATCGCGAGCGCGAAAAACGTTGCACCTTCAATGAGTGCCGCTGCGATCAACATGGATGTACGAACCTGACCTGCAACTTCCGGCTGACGTCCGCTTGCTTCCATTGCTGCTGCTGCAAGTTTACCGATACCGATGCCCGCGCCTATGATCGAGATGCCTGCGCCAATTCCTGCTGCTAAGTATCCAAGACCGAGTGATTCCATTGTTATTTCTCCTGATTGATGTTGTGTTGAATTAGTATTTGTGTCATTGAAAATTTGTATTTAGTGTCCGTGACCGTGTTCGCTGCCGTGACTTTCTGTTTGCATTCCCAATCCCATGAAGAGCGATGTCAACATCGTAAAAATATATGCTTGCAGGAATGCGACGAAGAGTTCCAGCATGTAAATTCCGAGAGCAAATGCGACGGAGATAGGGGCAACGGCAAGTGTTTTGAAAACAAAGATCAAACCGATGAGAGCAAGAATAACGATGTGTCCGCCGGTCATGTTCGCGAAGAGACGGATACAAAGTGCGAATGGTTTGGTGAAGAGTCCGAGTACTTCGATCGGGATCATGATCGGCCAGAGTGACCAATGCACGCCGCCGGTTAAGTGCGCGAGATAATGACCCAGTCCCTGCGCACGGATCGCAGACAACTGAATCATGAGGAACGCAATGATAGCAAGTCCCGCTGTCACGCTCACATTACCTGTTGCCGATGCTCCGTACGGAATGAGTCCGAGGAGGTTCATCACGAGGATGAAAAAGAAATTGGTCAGCAGGTACGGAAGATATTTCAATCCTCCTTTACCCATGTTCGGAACAACGATCTCGTCGCGCACGAACATTACGAAAACTTCAATAAGATTTCCCAATCCTTTGGGGACTTTATTTTTCTGATTCTTGCGGGCGATGACGGAAAGAGTGACAACTAAAATGACCGCAGCGAGCCAGAGGAAAACGACATGCTTTGTGATTGACAGATCAATGCCGAAAAGATGAAAATGCGGCAGATGGACATGGCCGAGGAACGGAAGTTCAATTTCCGGTCCGTCATAAATATGGTGAAGCAACTGCGTAAAAAGATTTTCTTCACCACCGGCGTGCGAAGTCGTATCGGCAACTGCGCGTGCAGTATCCGCAACTGCATGCCCGCTTTGTGTACTATTCATCAATATCCAAGAAAACACTGTCAACCTTTACTATTTCTTTATTAAGAATTCTGAATCTTCTTCTGCCACTTGTTGTGGATGTACAGCACTTCTTCAGCGAGAAAGATCATATACATACCGAACAATGAACCAACAAGAGCAATTGAGTGAAACTTAAAAACGCCGATCAACAGCAGCAATAATCCCGTCATGACGAACAACCGTACCGCAATACCGCCGAGCACGACCTGCACAAAATGAGTATATGATCTATTGAACGAATACTCGATCGCAATATATCCCATCAACACATTCACGACACTCAACGCCACCCCCGCAACGATTCCTTGAGCAACCTCTTCGTCCGCATATCGCATGAGCGGATACAATCCTGCAGCACCGACAACCACAAGCGTCAACAAAATTGTCCTGAGAAATTGAAATCTAAATTTTGTTCCGCCGTTCATTCTCTTCTTTATTGCTTAAGTCGATCACCGTACGAAAGAACTTGATCAATCCGCCGATCGCTCCGACGATGATCATGGACACCATCAGCCACGGTTTTGTCTCGAAATACTCATCGGCATACTTGCCGATAAAAAAGAAGACAACGACAGTGATCGCAAGTTGTGCGCCGAGCGTCAGGTACGGTCCGGTCGATTGGAGCACTTCCGCAAATTTTTTCTCTTCATTCATCGAAGAGATCCGCCTGCATTAATAATTCTGTCCGCCGGGCCGTGTCTCGGTCATCGAAATGCGCCCGTCGAACGTTGCACCTTCATCGATCACCAGTTTAGCCGCTTTCACGTCGCCGCGCACTGACGATTTTCCTTCCAGGACAAGCTTGTCGACGGCGGTGATATTTCCCTTCACTTTTCCGCCGACGGTAACGTTGCGGCCGTTCACCGCTCCTTCAACTTCACCTGTTATGCCGATAGCAAGATTTTCCGCAGCATGCACTTCGCCGGTCAATTTGCCGTCCACGCGAAGGCTTCCCTGTGTGCGAATCTTACCGTCAACGGTGGTCCCTACACCGATAAGATTCAGATCTTTCATTCCATTTTTGTCTGCCATTAGAGTTCGCTCGCTATTAAGTAATCGTTCGGATTTTGTGCCTTACCGTCTTTCCATACTTCAAAATGCAGGTGCGGTCCGTAGCTTGTGCGCCCCGAATTTCCCAGCAATGCGATCGGTTCACCCCGCTTCACTTTCTCACCGACCGATTTCAACAAACTTTGATTGTGCTTATACATCGTCAAGTATCCGCCGCCATGTGAGAGAATGACGGTGTGTCCGTCATTTGCAGTATATCCCGAAAACACGACATACCCTTCTGCAGCTGCAACTATCAACGACCCGATCTTTCCCGCGTAATCCATTCCCACATGCCCGCGGTCTATCTCAAATTTTCGGGATACGTAACCAACGGCAGGGGTGATGATCGGAAATGCCGCACGGAACGAAACTTCTTCTTTTTCTACTGTCAAGGTCCGGTACACAATGCTCGGTTCTTGTTTCACCGGTTGCACACTCTGCTCTTTCGCAGGCCTGTCCGGTAATTCGGCAACGGCGATATCTGCCGACGAAAAATCAATGACACTATCGGCAGGGAGCACCTGCTGACCCAACGCTTTTCGTAATTTATTGTTGTATTCGCGAAGAACGAGTACTTCAGACGAGACCCGATTCAATCGCTGTTGCACGTTGAACAATTCTGAGCCGTAACGCTTTTGCAATTGTTCTTCTGACATCGGAATGAGTAAACCTGCCGGCGTATAGACTATTGCCGCGATGGTCAACCCTACAACCAACATCACAACACCGCAGCTCGCCAGCACTATCGTCAATACAGAGGCTTTGAAAGAGCGAGTTGATCCGGTTTCCCCTTGCGGAATCACCACTATCCGAAATGTCCGGTCTTTTGTTACATGGTGATCGCGCTCAGTGGGCATCATCTCTCCTGCAAAGCGTGTGACTTGCTAACTATAATGGACTACAAAATTACGAAAAAATGGGAAGAGAGTCAACGAAATTTTCACACTGCTGCTAGCGTAAGTGCTTATACAAGAAGATGTTGCTGTACTTTCCGTTCCACGAATTCTTTCATCTTTTGCTTGTAAATTGGGCGGGCAAATCGGAGAGCATGGTTGCGAATCTCTTGAGGGTTAAATGTGGTAGAATTTGCTTTTTTAATCGCTTGGAGAAGAGACTCAATGGTCTGTTCATGAAAGAAGAAACCCGTTTTTCCCTCAACGACAGTTTCCAATGCGCCTCCTTTTCCGTACGCAATAACTGGTTTACCGCACGCCATCGCTTCAAGCGGAACGATACCGAAATCCTCTTCACCGGGAAAGATAAGTGCTTTACACCCGGCATATAATCGCGCGAGTTCCTCATCGCTCCGCCAGCCGAGAAATTCTATGTTGGACTTCGCCATTGATTTCAATGTATCTGTTTCGGTTCCTTTTCCGACGATCAAAAGTTTTTCATCAAGATCGTTAAATACGCTGATCGCAAGATCGACTCTTTTGTACGGAACAAGAGCGGTCACCATGAGATAGTAGCCGTCACTCTTATTTGAAAGTGTGAACAGGTCCGTATCGACCGGGGGGAATATTACTTCGGCATCACGATGATAATACCGTTGAATTCTTTTCTTCACATTTTCCGAATTGGCAATATAATAGCGCACCCGGTTCGCAGTCCGTACATCCCATTGCTGCAGGTGCGGGCGAAGAATGCTCATCGCCGTGCGCGTGAAAAAACCCGCTTTGTGTTTGCCAAAGTACTCATCATACATCTCCCACACATACCTCATGGGCGTGTGGCAATAACAAATGTGAAGTGCCTCTTCTCGAACTTTCGCTCCTTTTGCAACGGCGTGGCTGGTCGAAATCACGAGATCGTACGAAGAGAAATCGAACTGTTCGATGGCGGTTGGAAACAACGGAAGGTACGATCGGTATTTGGTCTCTTTACCGGGAAGGGAATCGATGAACGATGTGAAAATTTTTTTTGATTCAATCAACGGAGACATTGCTCCTTTATTGTGGAGCAATGTGTAAATGGGGGCGTCGGGATACAGTTCGCACAACACTTCGAGACATTTCTCTCCCCCTCTCATTCCCGTCAACCAATCGTGGACTAAAGCAACTTTCATGGGGTTGAATATACAAAACTTGGAACGTGGACGAAAATACATAAATGATAGAATAGTACAGAATCACGACATTTCTCCTTAAAAACAAGAGCATGATGATTATTCGTCCATGTTCCTTGCTTCACTTTTCATCACTGTTTATATTGATACCAACACCATGGCTTACGATCTTGATACATATCGATCATGGTTCCCGCATATTCAGACAGGGAAGATCTGGCTGAACCACGCTGCCATTAGTCCCGTATCAAAAAGAGTATCTCACGCGATAACACATCATCTCAACAACAGATCATTCGGCGATATTGATGTCTATCCGAGCGTGATCGCTGCATGCGAACGGACGAAAAAAAATCTTGCAGCACTCATCAACACAACGCCGGACAGGATCGGTTTTGTGCTGAACACGTCCGACGGCTTGAGCATCCTTGCGAACGGACTCGATTGGAAAACCGGCGATAGAATATTACTGAACGATATTGAATTTCCGGCGAACGGCGTGCCGTTCCTGAATCTCAAAAATCTCGGCGTGGAAATCGATTACGTGAAAAGCACGAACGGTGAAATCTCAATCGAAGAGATCGAACGGGCGATCACGCCTCGGACAAAATTGCTCTCCATCAGTTTCGTGCAATTCCTCTCCGGTTTTAAAGCAGACCTAACTTCAATCGGCGATGTGTGCAAACGGCATGGCATTATTTTCTGCGTTGATTCGATCCAGGGCCTTGGCGCCGCTCCGCTCGATGTACAGGAATCGAAGATCGATTTCCTTTCGAACGGAGGGAATAAATGGTTGATGGGACTGATGGGAACCGGCTTTGTATTCGTAACAGCGGAACTGCAGGAACGTATCCGGCAAAAACAGATGGGGTGGACAAGCAACAAGAATTTTTTTGGCGATTTTTTTCAATACAGGATCGATCTTGACGAGACCGCACGCCGGTATGAAAACGGCACCCAAAATTACATCGGAATCACGGCACTGAAGGAATCGACAGCGACATTGCTGGAAGTCGGCATCGACAACGTTCATGAGCATCTCCTCATGCTCACGGACCAAATTATTTCTTTCTGTGACGGGAACGGTTTCGAATTGGCAAGTCCACGCGATCGCACGAAACGAGCCGGTATCATTTCGATAAAGCATCCTGATGTCAAAACGATCTTTGATGATCTGAATGAACAGCGGATCGTTGTATCGCTGCGTGAAGGAATACTGCGGATCGCACCGCACTTTTATAATTCTGAGGAAGACCTGCACGCACTTTTTTCTATTTTACATTATTATTCCAAAGTGACCCAATGAGTTTGCTTCTCATTCTGCTTTTGTGCGTTGTTGCGTTCATATTGACGGTCTCCGCACTTGTCTTCGTCATCGGACCGATCATGGTATTGAATCCCCGACGGCGTGGGGAAGACTTTTACCGGGCACGCGACCTTCCGACCTCGCCTCTGCATTTGCAGTTGCCGTACGAGCAATTCAATTTCCTTGCTAGCGATGCGCTCTCACTATTGAACGCGTGGTTCATTCCGGCAAAAAATCCGAAAGCGACGATCATCTACCTTCACGGCGTCGGGGACAATAAGATGAGCGGATTGTTGCTTGCGAACATACTGCATCGGCGTGACTTTAATGTACTGTTGTACGATTCACGCGCTCACGGCGAAAGCGGGGGAAAATATTGCACGTACGGTTATCACGAAAAACACGATGTGCAGATCGCGATCTATGAAACATTGAAAAAATTCCCGCACTGCAAGATCGGCGTGTTTGGTACATCGATGGGAGCGGCGATCGCATTACAAGCCGCAAGTATTGAGCCGCGCATTTCAGCGGTCGTCGCCGAGGCATCATTTGCAACGCTGCGACAAGTGACGGTTGACTACCAGAAAAGATTATTACGCTTGCCGTGGCATTTTCTTCGCAACATCGCAATGAAGCGGAGCGAGATCATCGCACATTTCAAACACCGCGAGGTGTCGCCGATCGATGCGGTAAAGAATATCCACGTCCCGATTCTCTTTATCCATGGAAAAGATGATACATTCATCAAGTATCAGTACAGCGAAGAGATGTACGCCGCGGCGAACGAGCCGAAGGAATTATGGCTGATCGATAAAGCGCATCACAACGATGTGCATGAAATCGGCAGAGCGGAATACGAAGGACGGATTGCAGAATTTTTTGAACGACATTTGACTTGAATTTTATTTGAGGTTTCTATGAGACAGATTATCATCGCACTGTTGCTTGTAAGTATCGGCTTGTTTTTTTCATGTACTGAAACCACCACGGGTCCTCAGATCGGCTACGGACCGGCACCGCCGAATTTCTACTTGAAGCAAAACTTCCCGAATCCTTTCACCGACACAACCGCGATTGACTACGGAATCCCCAACACAGGCGGAACCAATTCAGAGGTAAGCATACGGGTGTACGATCGTTTTCAAATCGAAGTGCGGACCATTGTGTTCAATTACTCGCACCCTCCCGGAACGTTTCAAACAAAGTGGGATGGTAAAAACAGCAAGGGAGTAGTCGTGCCGAAAGGTGTGTACGTCATTGAAATGCGCGGCTACTCACCACAGGCAACGATTATACGAGTTGTCGCGGTAAAAAATTAGGAGGCATTATGAAGTCCATATTTCTGCTCCTGCTGATTTCGTGTTCATTCACCTTCTCCCAATATGAAGAACGGGATACGCTCCTTGCGCACGGTGAAGAGACCGATACATTGTTTGCAAACGTCTCGTCGCCGGTCTTCAGCCTCGGACTTTCAGGAGGCACGACATTTATCGATCCGGAGATGATCAACAGCCAGATTGAATTCAATAATTCCGTGTTCGATGCCGCAGAAAGACCCATCCGCAATCCGTTGCAGGCTGCAGTGTGGGTGGCATTCCGACCAAAGAATCTTCCGAATTATCTTTCGCTTCGGGCAGAAATAATCTCTTCGTCACGGACATTTCCGTTTGTCACTAACGGAACGAATAACTCAGGCGGGACCACATCGCAGTTGAGCGGTACATCGATGCTGCGATACAACGTATACCCGATCTCGCTGAACACAGGTTCCGTCATCCCGAAAACGCGCATCAAAGGAGAGATCGGTTTTGTTTACGCCGTTGCAACATTCACAGACGAGACGGAGATCGATCAACAAGGGTCGTACGAAAACACGTATGAAGGAACCGGCTATGGATTTCGTATTATGGCTCAGCAGGTAATCCCAATAGATCGCTCGTATTCCATTACGATCGATTTTGCTTATCGGTACTTGATCATGGACGAATTCAGGGATCCGCGGGGACACGCTATTACAAATTTTGAGGCGAACTACAACGGCATTATTTTGATGATGGGATTCTCGTACGGATTATAATTACTTCAGTACCACTTTCGCCACACATTCAATATGGTACGTGTGCGGAAACATATCGACCGGCTGCACTTTCTCCACTGCATATCCGTACGTCAGCAGCATCTGCAGGTCGCGCGCTAACGTTGCGGGATTGCAGCTGACATAGACGATCGCCGGCACTTTCAAGTTTCCCAGTTCTTCCACTGCTTTGGGATGCATGCCGCTGCGGGGAGGATCAACGATGATAACGTCCGGATGTGAGAATCGTTCTTTCCATGCAACATCCTTCGTCAGCATCTCTTTCAGGTCGCCGGCGATAAATTCACAATTCGTCACTCTGTTCAGTTCGGCATTCATCCGTGCATTGATGATCGAACTTTCTACCAATTCAATCCCAATCACCTGTTTCGCTGCATCAGAAATATAGAGCGCAATTGAACCCGTACCGCAATATAAATCATAGACAACATCGGTCGGTTTCAATCCGGCAAATTCCTTTGCGAGGGAATATAATTTCTCCGTCTGTTTTGTATTCGTCTGGAAAAATGAGTTTGCCGATATTTGGAACAGTTTATCCCCGATCTTGTCGTGGATGATCCCTTCGCCGTGATACACTTTTTCAAAATCACCGACAGCCACCTGCGATTTCCTCTGATTCACGTTGTTGATCACCGTCGTGATCTCCGGAAATTTTTTCGTCAGTTCCGCAGTGAGTTTCGCCATGATCTCCGGCTTGTCTTCGAACGTCACGACATTCACCATCACATCGCCGGTGTTCTTCCCTTCACGGATCACCAGATTGCGGAAGTAACCGCTCTCGGTTTCCTGTGAATATGCGGGAATAGTATTCGCGAGTGCGAATTCGCGCACCGCATTCAAAATGCCGTTACTCAATTCGGATTGCAGGAAACATTCGTGCACGTCGAGCACTTTGTCCCAGCGCTGGGGGACGTGAAAGCCCAACGCAAAATCTGCCCCACCCCTTTCTCCCCTCCCCAATTGGGGAGGGGACGGGGGTGGGGCAACCTGCCACGCTTTCTCACTGAACGAAAACTCCAGCTTGTTTCTGTAAAAATAAATATCATCCGAGGCGACGATCGGCAGTATCGGAACATCTTTCATCCCGCCGATCCGCTCGATCGCATCAACAACATGCTGCTGTTTGAACTGCAGCTGCGCTTTGTAATCAACATGCTGCCACTTGCAGCCGCCGCACGTGCCGAAATAGCTGCAGCGCGGTTCGATCCGTTTCGGCGAGGGCTTCAGCACTTCGACAACTTTCGCTTCGGCATATTTCTTTTTCGTCTTGAGAATTTTTGCTTTGACAACGTCCCCTTCGACTGCCCCTTCGACAAAGACTACGAATCCTTCAACACGAGCAACGCTCTTCCCTTCGAATCCGGTAGATTCAATATTTACTTCAACAACATCACCGTAATGCAATTTCAATTGTTCCAACTGACTCCCCTTTTTTTGTTCCAAGTGTCATTGCGAGGGAGCGTAGCGACCGAAGCAATCCCACTGTATAAGATGAAAAGCGAGATTGCTTCGTCCCGATGAAATACATCGGGACTCGCAATGACATTGATTAAATGTTTACTTTCTTGTCCCGTGCGGTCACTTTCCATTCACCCACGATCTTATTCTGCTCAACAACAGACGCACGCTCATACAACGCAACGGTCGGACAGATATGCACCGGCACTCCGTACAATACATCGCCGATCGAGTACCGCGTAATGTCGGGTACTTTTACCACCATATGTTCTTCGCTGTGCGAGACCGGAGTCTCCTCCGGCGCATTCAGGAAATGAACCCGCGGCAGCGGATTTTCAGCAGCGACCGATTTATGCCCGAGATCGATGCAGAATCGCGTCTCGTCAATGACGGAAATAATTCTTGTTGCAACCAACGCGGCGTAATTAAATGGATCGTCGGGATATGTATGTTTATAACTCCAATCCCAGAAGACAAATGTCCCCGGACTGCACTCAACACCGGTTCTCTGCGCATGGATCATGAATGTGGGTGAGCCGCCGGCGACGATCTTCATCTGCGTGCCATCTATTCCGGAAATTGTGTCGACCAGCCATAGTACTTCACGGAACACAGCATCGCATCGCTGCTGACGCACGGTAATATCGGCATCGGTGATATGTCCGTCATACACATGAACGCCGATGATATCGATCCCCGGCAATTTTTTGGCTGACTCATACAATGACAATGCTTTCTGCACCGCAATGCCCGTGCGGTTCATTCCTACATTCAGATCGAGATATGTTTTCAATTTCAACTTCTTCGATTGGAACCGTTCCGATATTTTTTCTACTGCTGCACTATTGTCGATCAGGCATGAGAATTTTGTTGCAGGATAGCGCTTTACCAATTCCAGCAAGCGGTCAATCTTTGGACCGACCGGTTGGAATGCAAAGAGGACATCCTTCGCACCGATCGAGCCGAGCATTTCCGCTTCGGCGATCGTTGCACATTTGAATTTGGTGATCCCTTCCTCCATCATCATCTTGCAGACATCCGCCATCTTGTTCGTCTTTACATGCGGACGGAGACGAGCAACATCCTTCACTATATCAATCGCATGACGGATATTTTCGAGGACTCTTTCTTTATAAATGATAAGTGCGGGAGAATCGATCTGATCGATATTGTCAACGGTGTACCAATCCTTGGTATTCATACAGGTCGCTCCTACGGAGCTTTGATTGAAGAGCTATTTAGAAGTTATAAATAGTGCGCTCCGACGGAGCGCACTTTGATTCCTTTTTCTCTGTGTCTCTGTGTCTCTGGTGATTGTTGACACTAAACCATTCGCCAGTATTTTTTTTAACGTCATGCTATGAATACATCAATGTTAAGCCATTCATGGCATGACTTTCAAACCAAATCCGCCAGCGAGCCGAAATCAGGATCGAAGAGCCGCTTGTATGTCCGGATCGCAAAGCCGTCGGTCATGCCCGCAATGTAATCACAGATCAGCCGGACGCGAAACGACGCATTGCTGGACGCCAGAATGTTCTGTTCGAACGACGCGGGAAGCAGGTGCATCTCGAACTGTTCCTTGTTGATATAGTTGTCGATGAACGCCTCGAAGATCCTCTTCAGCATGAAGTCTCCCTTCTTCTCTACTTGATTCAACTGCGGAGAAAGGAAGACGAGATCGAGCGACAACTTCTTGAACATCTTCGATTCTATCTTTGCCGCATCATCGATTTTCAATTCATATTTATAGCGATTTGTCTTTCCGCTCATCGAGTACTTAATTTCAACAACCGAACAGGCTGAAATATATTTTCCGATGTTTGCAGACATGTACCGCTCGGTGTATCCGTCCTTCATCGCGTCGTATAATTTTTATAATCCTATTCCAATGCTTTGGTTTAAGAAGTAATTCATGCCTGTAACCATCCCCTATTTCTATCATAGGACCACCACTAGTGTTATAATACCTTATGGCATAATTCCCTATATACCAGTTGTTTTCACTGTTTGATAATTTTCCATTTTGCAGATCAAAATTAAAAAATAAGTCCAGGGCGGTTGGGTATATAT
>JACPGG010000066.1 GCA_016182545.1 Ignavibacteriales bacterium | reverse complement strand
TTCAACAACACTGCCAGTGAGATGCACGCAACACTTGCAAAAAAATGCATCCATCTGTTTTCATCGAGCCATTGCGAGTAAAAATAAATACCGAACACAGAGAACATCAGCATCATTTGTTCCGGCATAAATGCCCTGCCGTAATAGATGCTCAAAGGAAGAATGGAATAGAAAAACGAAGCCCACAATGCGCTCTTTTCATCGATCATTTTTTTTACCAGCAGGTACAAACCGAGCACAGTCAACACGGAACAGATGACGGAGAGTCCCCTTCCGAACATTTCGTGGATACTGAATACTTTGTAGAGGAGCGCTATCGTGTACGTATACAGCTGAAATTCACTCTCCACGTATCCCTGTGTATTGCCGCGCCAATCGATTGCAGGGTAGGCGATGTTCATATTTTCTTCTGCAAAGTTTCTGGCAATTGCCGCAGTATCTGCCTGCCGCCACGAATGCCATCCCGCAATGGGAAAGTCGATGTGATACAATCGCGTGATAAGAGTAACAAGGAGTATCACGAGAAGCCGTTTGTTCATAGTCATGAAGGGATCCGCTTTTTTATTGAACGAATATAAGGAATTCCGGTACAAAAAAATCCCCGGTGTATTGCGTATCCCGGGGATTTGAGTCGTTCAATCTCAATTTCTGAGTGAGCGATTGAAATGTGAGATATTTACCTCACCAAGAACTTCCCGACAAAGATCAACTCATCCTTGGTTTCCAGTTTCCAGTAATACAATCCCGGCGCAAATTTCTTCTGCGCGGTGTACGAGTTTGTGGTTACCTGTGCGGAAATAAGCGTCCGTTCTTTGTTGGAAAGGATTTTGAGCGACAGCGGTTCACCGACATCTTCCCATTTGAATTCGATCGGCTGTTGTACAACCTCACCGACATCGGGGGTGATCACTTCCACCGATATGGAACGGAATTGAGTCTGCACAAGATCTTCCATATTGAGGGATTCGGAAAAGTTATCGGCGAGTAACTGTTCCTTTTCCTTCACCGTAGATTCTTGCGCAGGGACCTTTGTTTGTTCCTGTTGCGGCATTTCCTGCTGAACAACAGCAGGTGGTGTTCGGAAGGTATTACTATTGCTAGCAAAATAGTACCCGAATCCCAGCAGCGCGGCACCGGTAATGACGGCGGCGATGCGGAACAGGGAAGTGCCGTATCGCACTGCCGGTTCATGCACGATGGTATCGAAGTACGGGTGCTTCATGGATGCATCGTATACTTCGTTCTTCATCATCTCATGTACTTCCACGATCTGCAATTGGCAGTCGGGGCAGTGTTCTACGTGTTTCAGCATTATTTTCGGCAGAGCCGATGTACGCTGCAATTTCAGAGCGTCAACGTACAGTGCAACACCTTCTTCTGTAAGGTGCATGCGGTCGGTAAAAAAGGATGTGGAGTTCATGGTTATTCTCTTTCTTTGGTTATGAATTTTCTTTGTTAATGAACCGGGAATATTCTTCGCCCAGCAGCACTTGCAATGTCTCCTTTGAATGTGAGCGCCGCGGGGGATTCCCGTTCATCAGTGTAACGATTGTGTTGATATTTTCATTTGCCCACCGTTCTATGCTTCGTGCAGAGGTTGAATTTCGTTCAACGGTGTGCCATACCGGTGCGAACGCTGTAAAGACCTCATGCATCGTCATGGTATTGTAATTTTTCCCGAAAACGGACAGCAGCATTTTTTTCTGCGCCGCACGGACAGGCTTGCTCCAGCGTTCGATATCGTGCGGTAACAACGGTATTCGTAGGTAGAGTTTCATTCCGATAAAAATTTTGTGCCGTTCCGACGGGAATAATTGCAGCACCGTGTGAAGACGTTCCAGTTCTTCGTCGACAGCAATTGCGTCGGTTGGATCGATGGAATACTGTCCATGTTCCTCATGGATCCGGATCGTCTTAATTGTATTGATGCGTTCTTCATGGATCGTCAGGCAAATGTTTCTGATAGCGACATTGATGTACGTTTTAAGTAGAACACGTCCTGAATATTTCTCTGCGAGCGATTCCAGCCGTACAAAGAGTCTCTCGTTAACGCTCTGGATGATATCCTTGGATTCTGCGGACGGGAACATGCCGCTTGCCATGTACTGGCGCACGCAAATCTTAATGATCGGCTGACAGAGAAGGAGAAATTCTTCCGGATCGTTGCGCAGAAGCGAGAGAGTAAATTGATCGTGATGTTCTTGCATCGGCAAACGTTTCGAGTGATAATGATGAATGTATCGATGAGGCGAGCTGGATCGCATCCACTGCTGAATATACGAACAGGAGCCGTGGTCTGCAAGAATGCCGTCTCAAACAACCCGATGATAGAAAAACGATGTTGATCGTGGATGTTCATCATTCACTCCTTCACCATGCAAGTCCAATTCGGGTGGGATTCCCCTTTTGATGCATTATTTTCCCAATGCAATGGTTGCAGGTTGTCAATATCATCGGTGCCTCCTGCCGATACCGGTACGATATGATCGATCTCCCAACCGTACTTTGTCTTCTTGCCGTACTCATGCTTTGCGATGACTGCTTCGCAAATATCTCTCCGGTAAAAATAAAATCCGAATTCTTTGCGAGCTTTTTCCCACACGGCGTTGATCGTCGATTCGTCGAACGGTTCGCCGAATGCGGTTGTGTTGGGTGGACGCGAGATTACAACGGTGTGGACCGTTGGTGCCGAATACGGTGCCCCTCCGTTCAGGTATAATACATGTGATACTGCCATAGGTGTACCCTTTATGTTGGTTGATGGTGTTATGGTCTTCTCCTATAGTACATATACCGGAAAAATTTTTTTTTCAGAGCCGAAAAAC
>JACPGG010000060.1:6991-9037 GCA_016182545.1 Ignavibacteriales bacterium | reverse complement strand
TCGGAATTCCGCCGATGCCGAGCTGCATGGTTGATCCGTCTTCAATCAACGGAGCAATGTATTGAGCGATACGGCGTTCCACATCGGTAAACTCGGGTATTTCCAATTCCACCAGCGGGTGAGCAAATTCGACAATAAAATCAACGTCGGAAACATGGATGAATGTATCGCCATGCGTGCGGGGCATATTCTCGTTCACCTGCACGATCACTTTCTTGCCGTACTCCACCGCTGCTTTTGAGGATGCACATTCGACACCGAGACTCATGAAGCCGTAATCATCCGGCGGCGAGACCATCACAAAGACAACATCCATCGGAATTGCACCTGATGTAATGACCTGAGGGATCTCCGAGAGAAAGATCGGTATATAATCCGCGCGCCCTTTCATCACCGCTTCACGTTCCGCATGACCGACGAAGAATGCGGCGTGATGGATATGTCCTTTGAAGCTGTCATCGGCTAGCGGATCTTCACCCATCAGCAATAAATGATAGACGGAAACGCCATTAAGGACCTCTTTCCGTTTCGCCAATGACTTCATAAACTCCGTCGGCGAAGCGGCGTTGCCGCTGATGTAAACATTATCACCCGAGGTGACAAGCGATGCCGCCTGATCCATGGGAATACATTTTGAAGCATATTCGTTCGCATAGTTTATGCGGGGATATGAACTGAGAGTATGATTGCGGTACGCGCGGCGCATGTTAGCATCTATTTATTTGCATTGATAAGTTGAAACTTGAATTTTATTGCGACCCACACCTTCACCGGTCCCGAGTTCATCACAGCAGGTGTAAAGTGATATTTCATCGCAGCGACAATGGCGGCATCGTTGAACACTCCCGCTGCATCTTCTTTCACCACGACTGCTTTCTTCGGCTTTCCATCTTTATCCACAAGGATATTCACCCACACCGTTCCTTCTATTCCTGCCCTGCGCGCGATATCCGGATACAATGGTTGCACCGACTGAACTACCTGCGGCGCTTTTTCCACCGGAACAAAATCTGTCATCCCGGGATCGTCTTCTATTTTTGTATCGTCGGAAATTTCAATTTGCCCGCCCCCTTCACCACCCTCCCCCGTAATTGCTGGACCCATCACCTGGCTCATCTCCGTCTGCGTTGCGATCGTCTGCTCGGGATTTATTTCTGCATCCGGAACCGGCACCGGCATACCGATACTCGGTTTACCGACCTTTGCAACGCCGACGACCGGTGCGCTCATCGAGTTCGTGATCGACGGCGGCGGACCGAGGTCGCTGTACTTCATGATCCGCACTTTGACAACAGGTGCATCTTCTTCGAGACTTTTGTAATACTCGATCCCGTAATATGCACCGATCACAATCAGATGAAAGACCGCAGATGCCAGCAACCCGCGTTCAAGATTGATACGAAGCGCCCGACGCAGATCTCTTCGTGCGTCAACAACTGAATAGACAATGTCATGAACTACTGCGGTCGGCTTGCGATGGAAACTGGGAAAATGAAATCCGCCTGCTTTAAAAGAAATAGGATGTCCCATAGGCACGCTCCTTTCTTCTTTATAAAAAAGAAAACTGCAAAGAGTGTGCCGTCGGAATTTGATGAAATTATGAGGATTTGAATTGTTTGTGCCCGGCTTTTTCTACCTTTTGCGAAAAGTGAATGCGGATTTGCAGGTATGGAAATGAAAATGCCCGAAAAGGGTTCGGGCATTACGAAGGATTTCAAAACATTATTTCATCATCAACATCTTCTTTCTGTAGTATTCAGTGCTCCCTTTTTCATTCTTCATTGCTGCTTGATAAATATACATTCCGCTTGATACGGAACTTGCTCTCCATTCATGCTGATGATAACCGGGTTCTTCAAAGCCGGAAAACAATGCAGCTACTTCTCTTCCGGTTACATCAAATATTTTAATTGTTACCTCGCTGTTTCCAGGCAATAGATAACTGATTGTTGTTGTCGGATTAAACGGATTGGGATAGTTCTGAAACAACTCGAACCTTTCAGGCGGGGAGACCTGAAGCGATAACGTTTTCGTCCAAGTTTCTCC
>JACPGG010000060.1:0-6971 GCA_016182545.1 Ignavibacteriales bacterium | reverse complement strand
GGGATTTGTAATTTTAAAAATTACTTGCTCCGGTTTATTAACAGGGGCGGATCTATCGACAAAGAATGTGAACCGTGCTGTGGATGTTTCGTTTGCGTTAAGAGTGCGGATTTCGGATTTTTGATTTTGAAATTTCAACCAACTTGGCGCGTTGGACACTTCCACCGACACATTCTCTACATTTACTACCGCAGTGTTGCGGATGGAAAGTTCAATGGTGTTGTTGGATGATGCAAATGGGATTTGGTGCTGAGCGAAAACAGATCCAGCCAACACAATTATGAGAAAGAAAATTTTCATTTCTTCTTCTCCTTCCCAGGCAGACGGTCAATAATATACTGCGCATTGTAATACAAAAATTTCCATCCTTCTACAGTTACAAAGCGTTTATCGCGCGGCTTGTTTTTCTTTTCGTTGTCAACGGTCTTTTCGTATTCTTTGTTCACTTTGTCTTGAAATTTCTCTACTTCTTTGCTGCAGTTGACAGAGTCTTGTTTTGCCAAATGCTTCTTTGCGTTATCGAGATGGTTGGTGAGTTCTTTGACGAAGTTGGAATCGCCGAGAAATTTTTGTAATGAGCACTGATTAGTGAGTGCTATAAGTGAATCAATAAGCGTAGCAACTGGCATAACTGTATTTAAAGATGCCTGTATTGATTGAAATGTCCCTTCTGTTCCTGTTAAGTAAAATAGTTTATCAGGATAGTTATCGAACAATAATATTTTACCTTCGGGAGGAAGATTGAGTTTTTGCAAAAGTTTGCCTGTTTGAGCATCGAAGATATAAATATTACCAGTGTGATACTCGGGTGGTGTATTAGGATCATTATCATTGATAAATTGAACTTCCTCTATTATGACGCTTTTTGTGTCATTACTTAAAATAGCTTCCGATCGGAGTGGGAATGCTATAATTCCAGATGTACTACCTGCCTCTGGCGAACAAATAGCATATTGTTGAGTTAACAATTTGTCTTTTTTCTTAAAGCGTACACGAACAATACCAACTCCATTTTTCCCTTCCAAAAAACCGGCATCAAAGGCAAAGGGCCCGATATCGCCACATCTTTTATTTTCAGCAATTCTTGAGCCGCTTGAACTATTATAAATATCAAAAAGTATTCCTGCCGAGTCTGGTATGAATCGAAAAAACTTTGATGCGTCTTCAGATAGAAAGGGTCTGTGAAACGACATGAATTCACTAATTATTTGCAGCGTATCATACGTAGAACGATCAAGTACTACTGTTTTCTCATAAGATTCATCCGATCCAACTGAAATGTAAATACGATTTGTCTGTGGGACGTCGCGGATGTCGTGGATCCATTCTACGCCATCAATTATCGTTCTCTGAGGAAAATTATCACGAAGTTCTAGAACATTTAGATATCCACGACCTTGAATGAATAATTTTGATTGATCCGAATTGGAAAAAAGCTGAATAACTCGTCCAATATTTGAGACAACTATTTCTGAATTGTCTGTTTGTAAATTCAACCGAATAATATCAATCTCTCTTTCATCTTGTTCTTCATTACTATATTTTGGAAAATACAAGTAGGGCTGAGAGAAAGATAATGTAACGCAAAGAATAAAAAGAGAAGCAAAGAAAAGTATTGTTCTAGTTGAAAATAGTTTAGTCTTCATCATGACTCCTGTTGTTTAATTCCACTTTTTAGGATATGTGCCTATACCATTATTTGCATTGATCACTTGTTGATACACAGACCAAGCTCGAGTTCCGTACGGCTCCTTTTCCCACTTTCTCGGTTTTACTGCTACAAACCACTCGCCTCCTTCCTCTGGATCATCGGGATCATTGGGTTTCCAGAACCAATAATTACCACCATTATATCGCTGGAAACTTTCTCTTAAAATTAGTTCAGTAGTATTAAAATCTGTTGCTCCTTTATAGCCCGATGATAAGTATTTTTCATCTTTCTTTGGCAGCTTCGTTCTGTTTCTAATACTTTTAGGGAAATTAGTCGCAATAGATTTCTTTTCCGCAAATAACGCTTTCCCCGCTTCCTTATTCGCTTTCCAATTCCAAACTTGTTCATCACTTGCGCTCGGAAAATCAAGTTGCATAAGACCGTAACCATGTGGATCACCAAAAATTGGGAAGTTAAAATCCGTTACAAAGTGCTTCCACTTGGGTTTACTCTCCATATACACAATTACTTGTTCTTCAATCGCCAGTCCTTCTTTTACCATGGCAGGAGTTGGATTCATCCCCAGAATTTCATACGGTTTATCAATTACTCCGCTGGTGTATGTTTTTCCTCCTGCGCTTGCAGTAACCTCAAGCATCACATCTTTTCCACCTCGTGTTTTATTTTTCCAATCTATCTTCCACTCACTTACATTGTCATTGCTTGCTGTTGTTGTACCGGTAAAGGTTTCAGTAATGAGTCTTTTGGACTTCCCATAGTTTTCTTTATTCTCCCATTGCGCCGTAAGTTTCCAGTCGAATAATACTGTGCCACCAGTATAATTCTTCAATCTCGATTTCGCTATTAGTTCAGGCATCTTAGGTTCGTTTGTTATTTCTTTCCTCGTTTTATCATCTGGTTTTGGTTCTATCACTTCCAATACGGCCTCTTCTTTCCGAAATGTAATCTTCCGCACCGCCGACTGTTCACCGCCGCACTCCCGTGTTGCCGTCGCATCGACCGTTACCGTCGCTTCAGAGATTTCCGGCGTAATATAATCAGCCGCAGAAATGCTGTTGCCGGGCGACCATGTAATGATGGCATCGTCGGGGGTATGCATTTCTTTCAAGACGATAGTGGGAAGATACTCATCCGTCACCACAATTGTTGTATCCTCTCCCGGAAATGTAATAGTTAGTGTCGGAGGGATCGCCGGTGCAATGCGAAAATGCACATACCCGAATACGATATTCGCAGGGACATAATAAACCGGATCGTAATGCAATATCACTTCCAGCGTTTTCACGTCAAACTGCCGTGTCGTCGTTGGACGGATCTCCACCGTCGGATACGACACAACCGTACCGCTGGCATTTGCCCCTTCGCTGTATGTAATATTGACCTGTGCGTCGAGATTGGTAACCGGACCGATGGGATACGTAGAATTATCAAACAGTCCGAAAACACCGCAGTTGAATACTGACGTACAATACACAAGTGTATCGGTTCGTGCCTCAGTTATAAAAATGATCCGGGGGCGGGGTGTTTTTACCGCTGTTGCATTGAGTTCATAGATGATGTTGTAGCAGGTTTGTGTAGGCGATGCTGCCGCTTCGCTTCCCCCCGTTATCATCCGCGGCGCGATTGCTATCGAATCTTTGATGATGATTTGTGCTGACATCGGGATTGAAACTAAGATAATGCACAAGCAGAGCATGATTGAACTATCGTTCTTCCCCATATTGTTTCCTGTTAGTGAAGTATCTGTTTTTAGGTTCATCAAGATATTTTCCCCTATACGTACCTATACCGGATTATTTTTATTTTCAGAGCCGAAAAATGAACTTATTTGAAAATATTTTTCAAACTGCCGAAATTGGCGTTTTTTGAGGGAATAAAAATGATAAGGGAAGGTATTTTTTGGGGAAAAATATCAGGGGACAAACAGCTCTGAAAACAACGACGCCCTCATAACGAGGGCGTAGAATTTGAACAAGGCGTTCTTACCGGATACTTTTATCAGCATCTACTTTGTCCGAAGGATACCTCGCATAGATTCCCGCCAACAACATGCGGGAATGACGCCGTGTTTCTTTATCTCGGTTTCTAAAACTCCGGCTCCATCTCCCACTTCTCCGGCGAGCGCCAGAGCTGCGACAGAAGCATATCGCGCATCAGCAGAAATTCTTTCGGGAGTTTGTCGTACAGTTTTATGAAGAGCTCTTCGTGAAGCAAAATTTCTTTCTTCCACAATTCGCTGTCCACGGACATCAGTTCGTAGAAATGTTCCTGCGAGATGTCGTGCCAGCCGATCCAATCCATATCTTCATGCCGCGGCATCCAGCCGAGCGGCGACTCGATCGCGAATCCCTGCCCGTGCACCCGGTCAACGATCCATTTGAGGATGCGCATATTCTCGCCGAAACCGGGCCAGAGAAAATTCCCGTCGGCATCGGTGCGGAACCAATTCACATTGAAAATGCGCGGCGGGTTGTAGATCATCCGTCCCATCTGCAGCCAGTGGTTGAAATAATCCGCCATGTGGTAACCGCAGAACGGCAGCATCGCCATCGGATCGCGGCGCACTTCGCCTGTGGCACCGGATGAAGCGGCAGTCGTTTCGGACCCCATCGTTGCCGCCATATAGACGCCGAAGTTCCAGTTGAACGCCTGCATCACCAGCGGTACGGTACTGCTGCGCCTGCCGCCAAAGATGAACGCGCTGATCGGAACGCCGTTAGGATTCTCCCAATCTTTGTCGATGCAGGGACATTGATACGCAGGAGCAGTGAAGCGTGCATTCGGGTGCGCCGCTTTTCTTCCGCTGTCGGGTGTCCATTCTTTCCCCTGCCAGTCGATCAATTTTGCGGGAGGAGTTTTCGTCATCCCTTCCCACCACACATCGCCGTCCGTCGTCATCGCCACGTTCGTAAAGATCGTGTTCTTCGTAATCGTCGCCATCGCATTCGGATTCGTCTTCTCCGACGTTCCCGGTGCAACGCCGAAATATCCCGCTTCGGGATTGATGGCGTACAGTTTTCCATCCGGTCCCGGTTTGATCCATGCGATATCGTCGCCGACAGTGGTCACCTTCCAGCTGTTGAATGCTTTCGGCGGGATCAACATCGCAAAATTGGTCTTGCCGCACGCACTGGGGCAAGCCATCCCTCATCGCGCGCCATGACGGACGCGATGCGAAGTGCGAAACATTTTTTTCCGAGCAGCGCATTGCCGCCGTACCCGCTGCCATACGACCAGATGCTTCGTTCTTCAGGGAAATGGACAATATATTTTTGATCCTTATTGCAGGGCCAGGGAACATCCTTTTGTCCGGCAGCGAGGGGCATTCCCACGGAATGAACGCACGGAACAAACTCGCCGTTCTCACCGAGCACATCGTACACTTTCTTTCCCATTCTGGTCATGATGCGCATGTTGGTGACGACGTACGGCGAATCGGAAACTTCGATGCCGATGTGAGCGATCGTCGAGCCGAGCGGTCCCATGCTGAACGGGATCACGTACATCGTTCTTCCCTTCATGCAGCCGTCAAAGATTTTCTGCAATGTCTCTTTCATCTCTTTCGGGTCGACCCAATTGTTCGTCGGTCCCGCATCGCTCCGGCGCCTGCTGCAGATGAATGTCCTGTCCTCAACGCGCGCAACATCGGAGGGATCCGAAAGTGCAAGGTAACTGTTGGGACGTTTTTGCGGATTCAATTTTTTGAATGTGCCTGCTTTCACCATTTGTTCGCACAGCCGGTCGTACTCTTCCTGCGAGCCGTCGCACCAGTGGATCGAATCGGGTTTGGTCAGCGAAGCAATTTCTTTGATCCAGTCTTTGAGCGGTTGATGCTTTATGTAGGAAGGAAATTCCATGGTGATTCCTTTTTCGTTCTATTTTCCAGTTTATAAAAGAATGCAAGTCACCCTGAGCAAGTCCCGATTGATTTTTAATCGGGACGCGTCGAAGGGTCCATGGTTCGACTCGTCCCGACATATGTCTGTCGGGACTCGCTCACCATGACTATCGTTTAAATGATTTGTGATTTATGAGCCGGATCTGATCTCATTTATTCTTCAACGGAATGTGCAATTCTTCCATCTTGCGGTACAGCGTCGAAAGACTTAAGCCGAGATCGGCGGCGACTTTTTCCTTGTCCGAATTCGCATCGTGCAATTTCGATTCGATGAATTGCCGTTCGAAGTTACGGACCGCATCCTTCAACGAGAGCGTATCTGCCGGCGCAGACGGTGAAGAAGAATCGACAAGCCGCTGAATATCTTCCGGCAGATGGTTCACGTCGATGTACTCCGCATCGCAGAAGATCATGGCGCGCTCGACCACGTTCTGCAGCTCGCGCACCTGTCCTTTCCATTGATGGCGGATCAACGCGTTCATCGCCTGGTTGGTGATCCCTTTGATGTTCTTCCCCATCTCCGTGCGCAGGTCGCCGATAAAACTGTTGACAAGCAGCGGGATGTCATCAATCCGCTCTTTGAGTTCGGGAAGATGGATCTCGACCACGTTCAACCGATAATAAAGATCTTCCCTGAATCTTCCTTTCGCAATTTCTTCTTTCAAATTTCTGTTCGTCGCAGCAATAATGCGCACATCGATCGTGACTGCGTCATTGCTCCCCACAGGATAGATCTCATGCTGTTCCAATGCACGGAGTAATTTCACCTGCATCTGGAACGGCATCTCGCTGATCTCATCGAGGAACAGAGTGCCGTTGTGCGCAACTTTGAAAACACCGTCCTTATCGCTTACAGCACCGGTGAACGATCCTTTTTTATGACCGAAGAGCTCGCTTTCGAAGAGCGTCTCGACGATCGCACCGCAATTGATCGCGACGAAACGCTTGTTCTTCCGGTTGCTGTGGAAATGGATCGCCCTGGCAACGAGTTCTTTACCCGTACCGCTTGTGCCGGTGATGATGACGCTTCCTTCGCTGGACGATACTTTTTCAATTGTTGTAAAGACCCGTTTCATCGCATCGCTTTTGCCGATGATGTTGTGGAAATCGTACTTCCTGTTGATCTCCTGTTTCAACATCGCATTTTCCAGCACCACGTTCCGATGCTCGAACAATTTTTTAACACGGATCAGCAGGTCGTCGAATTCGATCGGCTTCAGAATGTAGTCGTACGCCCCTTTGCGCAGCGCGCCAACTGCCGTTTCGACGGACGCATAGGCAGTGATAATAATAACAAATGTTTGCGGCGAGCGTTGTGTAATTTTCTCCAGCAACTCAACGCCGCGCATCACCGGCATTTCGATGTCGGAGATAACAAGATCGTACGATGTCGATGCTATC
>JACPGG010000059.1 GCA_016182545.1 Ignavibacteriales bacterium | reverse complement strand
GATTTTTTTTGCACGGAAAGAAAATATTTTTCCATCGGTTGTAAATAAATAATCTCTTCCTAAATTTTTTTCATTATGACCAAAACAAATCTCAAGGGACTGAATCAAACAGCATTGGAAGAGTTTGTCACATCACTCGGCGAGCCGAAATACCGGGCGGGACAAATTTTTCAGTGGCTGTACAAAGAGCGCGCTTCATCATTCGATGAAATGACGAACCTGTCGCAATCCCTGAGAACGACATTGAACGACGTTGCCTTCATCGAACAATTCCGGCTCGTCACGCATCAAACATCCGCCATCGACGGGACGAAGAAATTTCTCTTTGAACTTTCCGACGGAAAAAAGATCGAGACAGTCGTCATCCCCCCTCGCACAACCGCAGTTGATGTTGAAGATCGATTGACTATCTGCGTTTCCTCGCAGGTCGGTTGCGCACTGGATTGCACGTTCTGCGCAACAGCATCGATGGGATTCCTGAGAAATCTGACCACCGGCGAGATCCTCAATCAATTCTTGACAGCTCAACGGTTCAGCGACAAACCGATCACCAATATTGTCTTTATGGGGATGGGCGAACCGATGCTGAACTACGACAATGCGATGGCAGCGGTCGATATTTTCACCGACCAGAACGGATTCGGCATCAGCCCACGACGGATCACGATCTCTACAGCCGGGTACGCAAATTTCATCAAACGGATGGCAGACGAAGACCGGAAACCGAAACTGGCGCTGTCGCTCCATTCCATGCGGGACGATATCCGCGGTGATCTGATGCCGATCAACAAAAAATATAATGTCGAAGAACTGATCTCGGCGCTCGAATATTACAAGCACAAAACGCGCAAGGGAGTGATGCTGGAATATATCGTCTTTGACGGCGTGAACGACACTGCCGAGGATGTCCGTTTACTGACGAAAGTATTCAGACGGCTCGACTGCCGCATCAATCTTATTCCGTTTCATTCAATTGAATTTACCAACCCGCACGGATTATCATCTACCCTTCACGGCGCATCAAAAGAAGGGATCGAGAAATTCTGGAAAGCACTCCGCCGCAATGAAGTTACCGTGTTTATCCGCCACAGCGCCGGAGTTGATATTGACGCAGCGTGCGGACAATTGGCGGTGAAAGAAGAATCAGCAGTACTATAACCACTAAAACACAAAGGCACTAACAAGATACCATGGAAAGCAAGGCGTTTGAGCCGATTGACGAAAGAACAGAACAACTTGCAAAAATAGTTATCGATTGTGCATTTAAAGTTTTTATTATATTAGGTCCGGGATTATTGGAATCAGTATATGAAACATGTCTTTGTCACGAACTTGCAAAAAGAGGGATAAATTTTAAGCGTCAGGTTTCAATCCCTATTGTCTATGATAATATTAAACTCGACGAAGGACTGAGAATTGATATTCTGGTAGAAGATACGCTCGTAGTCGAATTAAAAGCAGTTGAAGCAATGAATCCTGTTTTTCAATCACAATTAATAACATATCTTAAACTTACAAAGAAAAGACTTGGACTCTTGATTAATTTTAATGTCCCCAATTTCAAAAAGGGTGTTAAAAGGATCATTCTGTAAATTTTGTGTTTTAGTGACTTTGTGGTTAAATCTAAACCTATAACTAATGAAAATAATACTCTTTGGCGCTCCCGGCGTGGGCAAAGGAACACAGGCAAAAATTCTCTCCCATGTGTACCACATTCCGCACATTTCAACAGGCGATATTCTTCGCGATGCAATCAAAGCCGAGACTCCGCTCGGGAAAAAAGCGAAGGAATATATGGACCACGGCAACCTCGTCCCAGACGATGTCATGATCGGACTGGTGAAGGAAATTCTCTCCTCAGACCGGTGCAAAAACGGATTTATCCTGGACGGATACCCCCGTACAGTTGAACAGGCAGAGGCGCTGGATGCTATTTTCAAGGAACTTCAGATCACAAATTACAAGGTGATCAACATCGATGTCGATGAGAAGATCATCATCGCCCGATTAACAGACCGCTATCTTTGCGCGCAATGCGGGAAGATCTATAACTACAGCATCGACCATTTCAAATCGGGCGATAAATGTTTCAAATGCGGCGGAACGATCTATCAGAGGGATGACGATAAACCGGAAACGGTGAAGAAGCGGCTTGAAATTTATCACACCGCCACGGAACCGGTCAAACGATATTACGAAAAGAATCACGGCATTCTGAATGTGAACGGCATCGGGGAGATCGAAGAGATCACTCAGCGCTTGCTCCAGAATTTAGGGCATTAAATTTTTCCTGTGAAACGACCTCTCATCATAGCACACCGCGGCAGCAGCGATGAAGCGCCTGAGAATTCGATTGCAGCGTTTAACAATGCAATCGAATCTGAATGCGACATGATCGAGATGGATGTCCGGCTCTCCGCAGATAATGTTCCCATTGTCTTCCACGACAGGCGGCTGCAACGTACGTCGGATTCCAGCGGACCGATCAGCAAGAAACATTCACGGCAATTGACGATGATC
>JACPGG010000010.1 GCA_016182545.1 Ignavibacteriales bacterium | reverse complement strand
TCCCCGTATGGATACCCCAACTTGCTCCGCCGACATTTGCTGTCGGACGATCCTGAAGTGGGGTCAATGTATTTGGAAAACCGCTCCCATTAAAAGTAAACGATGCATACGTGGGTGTGTGCGGTCCACCGGCATTCGCTGTCTCCAGAAAGTCTGTAAAATTCGGAGCCGGAGTATTGAATTGGTATTCAATGCCATCGATGACAGGATGCGGAAAGTTCACGGGAACAGTCGTCCATGCGCTGTCGAGTTTCAATGCACCGGTGGTCGAATCTTTTAATCTCCATCGTATCGTTTGATCGATCATATTCTTAAAAAATGTGATCACGTACATGTGCCCGGTCGTAAGAGTTGGATCAGCAACGATGGGCTGAAGAAGTGTTGCAAGTCCGTGCACTGCCGTGACAGACAATGTGTCGCGCCAAGTCGTCCCGGGGTCCCATGGTGCAATCGGATTTTTACGGAAGACCATCTTTTCGTTCCCGTCGAATTTTACGGTATACCAAAAACCAAGTGAGTCTCCCGTGGGCGGAGCAGAGAGCACCAACTTCAAACTGTCATGCACCAAACTTCCTAACGGGGTAATCTCTGATATAAAATCAGATGTCCGGTTAAACTCGCCGAATACGGCAAGAGTAGAAATGCTGTTGATACTATCCATATTGCCCACTTCGAATGCAACATGGACACGTTCGTTATGATTGATCAGTTTATCCTGTTTCCCATTCTCCCATATTACGTGCCAGTCACTCAGTATGGGAACAGGACGGAGACAAACGGAGGGGAAAAATTCCGGAAAGTCTTGCTGCGATGGATCTCCCTTATTGACTATAATTTTCCCAGCGTGAGGATATTTACGATTTGTAACGACAATTGCATTGCCCCATATATCGTCATTCGCCGCGTTGTCTTGATGCAAACCATCATCAAATAAGGCGAGACTGAATGGCGGTTCACTTCCGGTCTCGGGCGCAAAGTACACTTCGCATGATGTCACATTAGCAAACTGTTGGAGGTTTGCGTGAACTGAAACATTGGTCATTGACGAATACGGATGTGTCGTTGAAACCTCCGCTTCGGGCTTCAGGAAGAGTTGACTATTGTTACGATCGACTGCCGAAGCTGTTGCCCGAAGTTTCTGTATGGCATTCAAGCGGTCTGATCCGGTTGCTCCGATGCATGCAAGAATGATCACCTGCGTGTCCCCAACGGCAAGATCGAAGGGACCGATTGAAAGCATCATTCGCTTATCATCAGGTCGCGGATCAAGTTGGTCAGCGGGAGCGGTCAGAGGGTCTGCCGGATATATATACCGTACGGTTTTTGGATCTCCATTTTTCTCTTTACCCTGCATAAGATTATATAACTCTGCATCATTGGTAGGATCACCTTCCGAACCTTGCACATTAATGTACCTCACAGTCGATGTGACACCCATAACTTTCTTTCCGGGAACAACCCGTTGCACAAATCCATTTTTTGTCAGTTCAAAATACATTGCCGTATCGCTCATCGTTCCGGTAATAATTGGTCCCTGCAGAAATTTCGCCCCGAATGCAGATCCACCTTGTGATAGAGGATCAGAATTATTTGCATTATAAGTGAACACCATACCGGCATTCGTATCCGTCGCGATTAAATCGTTCCCGGAAGCATCAACATCGGGATCGAACCAACCGGAGACATAGGCACTGTTAAGATCTTTTATCCCTTTGTTAATAATTTTCCAGTGCATATAAAATATACTGTCCTGCTGCACTTTTTTTATTTGTATCGACATCTGCTGCACTTCAAGAGCCATCGGATGCTTTTGAGAATCATCCGGAATGGTGTGCTTCGATGAATCCATGTCATTGAAGACTGACCAACTCATAAGATCGCCGACGATAAGTGGAGAGCCATCCGGCTTGGTCTGCGCACCAAACTGGGAAGGCCAGTTTGAATAGTCGTCGATTGCATCGCCATTGGGTCCAACCGGAGTTCCGTCGCTGCCATTGGCGTACAGTGCAAAAAGTTTATTCAGCGGGCTGCCCGGATCGGCCGGTACAGGGATTTCCGTTTTGCTGTATGGATCGCTCTTTTGTAAAGCGCCTGGTTGAAACTCAGAGCTGTGATCGATAACGCTGACTTTAGGAATACCGTCCACCATGGCACCAATTTGAAGTCCTGCCGCGAAGAGAAGGTATAAACCACTTGCTTTAGGAAACTCTCCGCCTGCTCCCCCAGCAAACGGGAGACGTCCAACAATGTCTTGTCCGTAGGGACCATAATTTGTCATTTCCATTGACCATCGATTTCCGGAGAGTGTATATTGATTCTGACTTGCAACTATATTCGCCGATCCTTGTTTTGTTGG
Organism: Ignavibacteriales bacterium; assembly: GCA_016182545.1. Classification (GTDB taxonomy): domain Bacteria; phylum Bacteroidota; class Ignavibacteria; order UBA10030; family UBA8401; genus SpSt-333. The sequence continues at coordinate 5,375 of JACPGG010000010.1, read as the reverse complement.
AAGTTTTGTTTTACCAGATGCGTTCCCTAACGAGACCGAAACGAACAAGAGTATCAGAATGATGATGACAATCTTTGAACAAAGCAGATGAGACGAGAAATGATAGGATTCAATTTTCATTGTCTGTTCCTTTGCGATAATCGATCATAGAACATAGAGCAGATGACTGGGGGCAAGCATGCGAAGTTCTTTCAATCTGTATGCAGTCGACCGGGTAGAAATGTAATAATCAACAAGACTATACCTGAGATAAATGTACAAAAGTCCCATCCGTTGTTCAATACTTTCTTTCCAATGTACAATTGTAATTCTTTTTGGGGGGATCACAAAAAAAACGCCATCCCCTGAACGAGAATGGCGGTGAAGAAAAAGAAAATATCTCCTACAGAAGACTAGAACTGCACTCCCACAGTCAGATACTGGGCATTATTCAAAATGCCGAGATCGACGTACGCATAATCCACTGAAATGCTGAAATCATTAGAGAGAGGGTAGTGGAGCCCACCTCCAAACGTCATCTGTCCGGACTTATCGACGTTGAAATCGGAGTTCAGAAAATATCCGCCCCGAAGAAAGAACTTATCGTCATATCAAAGCTCCGTCCCGAAATTCGTGCGGTTCGCGGAGAATGTGTTAACGACGTAATCCGCATTCACCATCAACGAGATCTGCTCGCTTTTGTACGGCAGGAACGAAAGTCCCATTTGCACCGATGACGGAAGATCAATCTCCGCCGATTCGATTACAACAGGTACCGGCGTTTGGTTGGGTGGTCCGTCATCGCGAAGGATGTATCGTCGAAGTCCTGAACCGGTGAACTCTCCTTTTGTTCCGTAATTTTGGATGACGAAACCGAGCTGCAATCCCTGATATTCCGTTTTATACGACAACCCGATATCGACGGCAAATGCACTGGCGGTCACCAGACCGATGCTTTCACCGATGTACTTGAAGTTCATTCCGAAAGAAACACGGTCGGTCATCATTTTGGAAAAATTAAACCCGACGGCGATATCGTACGGTGCAATGGTAGCACCGGTACCGTCTGGGGCTTCTTCCGTTGTTTCAATAATGTCTGGAACGGACAAGTATTGAACAGAAAGAGCAAACGCCCCGAATGATCCTAACGCTGCGCTGCCGGTAAACTGCTGGTACGATACTCCTCCAAACCATTCAAGATTTGAAAATTGGGTTTCGTATCCTTTTACCATTGCAACGCCTGCCGGATTCCAGTAATACGCAGATGATCCAATAGAACTTGCCATGCCGGTGTTACCCATTGCTGTTTCGCGGGCACCGACGGGGATGCGCAAGAATTGGAAACCTGCTTGACCTTTTCTTCCCTCGTCGGCATGCAGCAGGCTGCCGAAGATAAGGACAAAAGTCCCGAATAGTAAGCATCGTCGTACCATGGATGTACTCCTTCTTTTAAATTGAATAAATTCGATTCGTTTCATTTGCACCCCCGTTAGTTTGTAGGAACGGTGAGTTGAACACTCCCCTGTATGATGGCAAAGGGAATAAGTTCCTCACTCTTGCCTATACCGGGTGCATCGATGTACATGAAGTATACACCGCTGGAAACGAAAATGCCGTTATCGGATGTCAGGTCCCATATTTCAACAGAGGTGAATTCTGCAGACGAACCGCTCCGCTCATTATTGCTTGTACCATTGTGCCGTAACGTTCGAACGAGGTCGCCGGCGATGTTGAAGATACGTACAGTGCAATCGTTCGGCAGTCCTGTAATTTTCACGCGGCGGTTGAACTGGTTCTGGTCGTATGCCGAAAATCCGTAGTACGGGTTTGGCACAACTTTCACAAAGTTTTTGTTCAACCGAGATTTTGCCAGTGCCGCATTGAATGGAGCATTGGCTTTTGTCGTAAAGGTAAACTGATCCAACGGTGCATTCGGTTTGGTGCTGACAATTCGGAAAATAGATCCTGTTTCGGGTAACTTTTGCGTGATATTCGCCGGGAACGTAGGATTGGAAATGCTGCCGGCATTGAAATTTACAAAGACGACCCTCGCCATCACCTCGTCACCAATCTGGTTGTCATTGAAGTTGGATGCAACCCACGCATCGTAGCCGACGGTACCCGGAGACTTATTAACGGGATTATAAAAATAAATCCAGTCTGTTTCCGGATCATTATCGCCTCCCGAGATCGGATGATCGACGCCACTCGCATCATTCGGAGTACCGATACCGACATTCCACAGCTGGAACGGCACATCGATTATATTGCTTGTTGTGAACGCAAGGTTTGCTTTACTTCCCGTTGCCGTAAAACGGATCTCAAAATCGTACGGAACAATTTGCCCCCAATTACCTCCTGAACGGGTTGTACGATCTACGAAGAAAGAATATGAAAAGGACGTACCTGTGCTGCCGGTGTGAATACCCCAACTTGCTCCTCCCACATTTGGTGTAGGACGATCTTGAGAAGGATTGAGTGCATTCGGGAAACCGCTGGAATTAAATGTGAATGAAGCGTACGTCGGCGTGTGAGGACCACCTGCATTTGCTGTCTCAAGGAAATCTTTGTAATCAAGTGCAGGACCGACAACACGTATAAGAAGACCGTCGACTGTAACAAAAGCATCTGCTGTCGAGGGATCGGTGCTGGAAACCTGATTGACCTGATACATCGTCTCATTAATGTTCGTATTAGGATCATCCGCTCTCATGAACGGCACATACGAACCTTTCGTCACATCAAAAAGTTTCCACATTACCTGTGTGCTGGTATCCTGTTGTGCCGATCGTATCACCTGAACGTTTTCAAATTCAACTCGGTATGAATGGCCGGTTACAGATTTAGGATCGACGACAGACACGAGTACCATACCGTCACTCGGTCCGGTATGGGTGGCGGTATCTTGTGCAGTCGCAGTAATCTGACTTCCCAGCAAGGTGGGTTGCGGCGTTACCCGGACTGCATTTGTGCTCTGTGCACTTTCCAGTGTTATCGGTGCAGCACCGCTTCGGATATTGGGTTGAGCATCATATGCCGTCACTGCATAATAGTAAGTCTGTCCATTTTTCACATCGGTGCCTGTGTATGTATATTTCAATCCTTTATCGTCACCGATTGTAATCTGTCGAATTGATTTAATCGACTTGTCTTGTTCAATCCATGTTGTTTCAGGTATAGCGGTGATTCCGTCCGGTTTGTCAAATTGGGAAAGCAATGTCCAGCTCCCAACCGTTCCCGATGCACTGCGGTACAGTTTGTAACCGGCAAAATCGCGTGCATTATAGTTCGGTATAGTCAATCCCGCCAATTGCGGATACCTGTCATCTGCAATTTCGGCACTGTTATCCCATTGAAGAACGACTTGATTCGAAAGAGCAGTCGCTGTGAGTTTGGGCGATGGCGGCGGCTGCGGCAATAAGAACTTCGCATTATATGCTTGCTGGGCAATGATGTCCGTTGCTCGAAGATTGGCAATTGCATTGAGTCGATCGGTCCCTTTCGATCCAACACACGCTAATACCACAACCTGCGTATCGCCAACTGCAAGATTAAACGGTCCGGTGCACAACATCATCCGCTTGTCATCAGGTCGTGGATCAAGTTGATTTGTCGGTGCGGTTAACGGATCTGCGGGGTATGTAAACTTTCCTGGTTTAGGATCGCCGTTCTTTTCTTTCCCTTGCATTAAATTATACAATTCGGCATCGTTATCGGGATCTCCTTCGGGTCCTCGCACATTGATGTAGCGAACTGTCGCACTCAATCCCATTACTTTCTTCCCCGGAACGACCCGTTGAATAAATCCGTCCTGTGTGAACTCGAGATATTTTGCCGTGTCGGTTGGCAGACCGGGTACCACCGGTCCTTGGAAGAAGTCGGCGCCAAATGCCGAACCTCCGGCACTCACCGGATCGGTATTGTCTGCATTGTATGTGAATACCATGCTCGACGCGGTATCGGTTGCAATCAGGTCGTTTCCGGATTTATCAACATCTGCATCAAACCAACCAGATGCATATACATTGGTCAAGTCAGTCGTACCTTTATTGATTATCTTCCAATACATGAAAAAGACATCACTGTAACCGGTGATGTTGACCTGTATCGAAGCTTGTTGCACCTCCAAACCCAATGGGTCTGTTTGCGAATCATCCGGAATGTGGTGCCGTTCTCTATTCATATCATTGTACACACACCAGCTCATCAGATCACCCACCACCAGCGGAGAATTATCCGCTTTTACAGGTGCACCGAATTGGCGGGGCCAATTCGCATAATCGTCCATGGCATCTCCGTTCGTGCCGACCGGCGTACCGTCGCTCCCGTCTTTATTGAGTGCGAACAATTTATTGACTGCCAGACCGGGATCTGTCGGAACAGGAACTTCCGTTTTACTATACGGATCTGTTTTCTGCAGAGCGCCGGGTTGGAATTCCGAATCGAAATCAATGACACTGACTTTTGGAACCCCGCCAACAAGAGCACCGATTTGCAAGCCGGCGGCAAAGATGATATATGTCCCGGTACCGCGCGGGAATTCGCCACCTGCACCTCCGGCACTCGGCAACCGTCCTGCCACATCCTGCGCGTACGGACCGTAGTTGGTCATTTCAAATGCCCAATTATTTCCGGTCAATGTAAACTGATTTTGCACTGCTACCTTATCTGCTTTCGCCATTGTATTTTGTTTCTTCGGCCTCCATTTCGGCCATTCGGCATACATGGCTTCGAACGAAGTCAGGATCAGCAATATGCATATCAAAAGATATTTTGAATTTCTGTTCATGTTGGGTCTCCTAGTAAAATAATTTCTGATGTGTACGTATCTTATGATCGTTTTCATAATCCGACAATAACACCAAGTCGAACTTCGCGCGGTGTGCTATACTTACGTAATGAGTTCCCGTTGACCGAGAGATCTGCGCCGTTCAACCGTTCATTATACCTGTTGACAAAATCATCTCCCGTCGTAAAGATTTTATTATCCGCTTCGTATTGTCTCATTTGATCGAGACCGTTCGCCGTTCCCAAATATCCATCGGAATTTGCGTTACCCGTTCCCTGGTAAACACCAAGCACGTTTTTGGTGTTCAGTAGATTTAAGATGCGCACGTAGATATCAACATTAATTCCTCCCAAATCCATCTCTTTGTTAAGTTTCGCATCAATCCTGAAATTCCAGGGACCATATTCTGTATTGACACCTCCAATGGGTGCATCTTTCGGTACAGAGACCGAAATGTTAGATGATGCCGCGCTGTATTTTTCTGTCGGTGTATAAGGGAAACCGCTGTTTGCAGAGAGGAGTAAATTCACACCAGCACGGCTCAAGATATCAGATCCATGTTCTTCATTCCTGATATCGATATTAGCAGATATCGTGTGGCGTTGGT
>JACPGG010000063.1 GCA_016182545.1 Ignavibacteriales bacterium | reverse complement strand
CGAGGAGATTGTGAAGCGAGAATAAGAGGGACTGAAATGGAAATCATACGACGTACAAAAAAAAGGCGATTCATAGGAATCGCCTGTAAAATTTTTCATTCATTGATTATCGAAACATCGCTTTCAAACTACCCCATGTCCGCTTGACACTAGAAACATTGTGTGTAACAGTGATTATGGAAGAATATTCAGCATTGCCATTGTTCAACACAATTTTAATTCTGTACTGGTAAATCGTTCCGGTAGTTTTAAACGCAGATTTATCGATATATTCGTAGAATGAGTTCGATCCCTTTTTCTGAACAACCGCAATCGATAAAAATTCTGCGGCTGCTCCGCTCCGACGCTCGACTTCAAATCCTTTTACGTTCGATTCATCCGCCGATCCCCACTGAACAATCACGTTCGTTCCGTCGCTGCGAGCTTGCATGGTTCCTTCACGTATTGCACCTGCAATAAGCGTTAATGTTACGAGGAATGTTAGTACAAATAGATGTTTCATTCTAGTTTGCTTTTTGTGCGGAAGGCGGGACTTGAACCCGCACGCCTTTTGGGCGCCACCCCCTCAAGATGGTGTGTCTGCCAATTCCACCACTTCCGCAATGTGTAAAACTATACCCGTAATGTCAAGTATTTCGTACCGAGAGCCGGACTTGAACCGGCACGTCCCTTGCGAGACTCAGGATTTTAAGTCCTGTGCGTCTACCAATTCCGCCATCCCGGCGGTTTGATAAGTGGTTATTAGTTGTTAGTTAATGGTCGATGGTTGACCGCTAAAACTAATACTAATTACCAGTTACCAACAACCACTGTTCCAACTTCCTGAGGCGCCGATCAGATTCGAACTGATGCATAAAGGTTTTGCAGACCTCTCCCTTACCACTTGGGTACGGCGCCAAACGAAAATCCCGTCCTGATACTTTTGGACGGGATAGAGCGGGAAACGGGACTCGAACCCGCGACATCAACCTTGGCAAGGTTGCGCTCTACCAACTGAGCTACTCCCGCATAACCTGTGTAAATATAAAGAACCTTTGCTCTGAAGTCAAGAATAGTCTCAACTCAACGGGATATCTCTATGATTTCGTACGTGAAGAGACCTGCAGGGACCTTGATCTCGACTATCTCCCCAACTTTTTTCCCCAATAATCCTTTTCCAATGGGTGACGTAGAGGAGATTTTATTCAAATCGAAATCAGCCTCTTCTGGAGAGACCAGTTGATATTGAATTTTCTTTCCGTTTTTGGAATCCTTTACGGTGACTTTAGAAAGAATGTATACTTTATCAGTCGGAAGGTCTTTGCTGTCGATAATGCGTGATTTGGAAAGAGTCTCTTCCAACTTGGAAATCCTGTATTCAAGATGACGCTGTTCTTCGCGAGCCGCATCATATTCAGCATTCTCGCTAAGATCGCCATGCCCGCGTGCTTCCGCGATCTTTTGCGCAACCTGCGCACGACCGTGAATCATCATTTCACGCAGTTCGTGCTCAAGTTCAACGAACTTTTCTTTTGTGAGATAAACAACATCACTCATAAGAATAAAACTTAGTTGGTGGATATGAAAAACAAAAGCCATCGTCCAACTGGACAATGGCTGATTTTAATTATGTGAAATTTATACGATTAAAGGGAGAGAAGCAAGCCTTTTTTTCCGGTTGTGACCTACTTTGTTCCGGTCAGGATCAAGTGACCCATCTTGTCGCGTTTCGTCTTCAAATATTTCTCATTCGTTGTGGTCGCTTTCACTTCGATGGGGACCCGCTCAACGACTTCAATGCCAAATCCTTTCAGTCCCACAATTTTTTTCGGATTGTTCGTGAGAAGTTTGACTTTTTTTATTCCGAGGTCCAACAGTATTTGCGCTGCGAGACTGTAATCGCGCACATCGGCATGAAAACCAAGTGCTTCATTTGCTTCGACAGTATCCTTTCCTTCATCCTGGAGCTTATATGCTCTTAACTTATTGAGCAAACCGATACCGCGCCCTTCCTGCCTCATGTAGAGAACAATACCTGTCCCTTCCTTTTCTATCATTGCCAATGAGGTATGAAGCTGTTCGTTACAATCGCAACGCTGAGAACCGAACACATCACCGGTCAAACACTCCGAATGTACTCGAACAAGAACAGGATCGGCAACATTGATGACACCCTTCAGTAACACGACATGCTCTTTATCATCGATGGATGATTTGTACAGATGAACATCAAATTTACCGTTCTGTGTCGGTAAAAAGGTTGAAACGACTTTCTCAACCAATTTTTCGCGATGCTGTCGATATTCGACGAGATCTTTGATCGAAACGATTTTAAGATCGAATTTCTCCGCGATCCTCACCAATTCCGGCACACGTGCCATTGTACCATCTTCGTTCATAATCTCGACAAGAGCTCCGGCGGGATACAATCCGGCGAGCCTGCAGAGATCCACAACCGCTTCGGTGTGACCTGCCCTCTGTAACACTCCCCCTTCTACCGAGCGTAACGGGAAGATATGTCCGGGGCGTCCGAAGTCGTTTGCTTTTGTAGTTGGATGAGTGATCGCTTTGATAGTGAGCGCCCGATCGGATGCTGAAACTCCGGTAGTAGTTCCATGCAGATAATCGATCGGCACCGTGAATGGAGTTTCATGCAGCGATGTATTATTCTCAACAATCGGTTCCAGATGGAGTTCTTCTGCGCGTTTTGCAGTAATGGATGCACATAAAATCCCCCGACCGTGCTTCACAAAGAAATTAACGATCTCAGGGGTGATTGTTTCTGCAGCTGCCACAAAGTCTCCCTCGTTCTCGCGATCTTCATCATCGACAACAATGATTACTTTGCCCGCCTTAAGACTATCCAGTGCTTCATCAATCGTGTTGAGTTGAAACGACATTACTTTGTTATTCCTTCTACTTCGCCTACTTTGTTGACAACGGCGATCGAACTCCGCTCTACTTTGATTTTCACCTTCTCTGCCACTTCGAGCAGCACCGTCTTTTCGTCAATTCCGACAACATCGCAGTGCATACCGCCGGCGGTAATTACTTTATCCCCTTTTTTCACTTGAGACAATAGTTTTTCTCTCTCTTTCGCCCTTTTTTGCTGCGGGCGGATGATCATGAAATAAAAAATTGCGATGATCGCACCGAACATAATAAGTGTGCTGTAAATTTCTCCTCCGCCTTGTCCTGATTGAGGCGGCGCCATTGCGATGAAGTTGCTGAACATGTGGTTCTCCGATTATTGCTGATGTGTAAATGAATTAATTTTGAACTGTTAACCGTTCCATCATTTCCTTCTTCCATGATGTAAAGGTATTGGAAATGATCCGGTTCCGTGCTTCCCGCATCAACCACAAATAAAATCATCAACCTGAAAAAGATGCCGCACATACCCGCGCGAAAAATTCTTGTTCGTGTAACTGTCGAATCCGTCATCGATGGGTGAATCGTCCACTTTCCATTTTGCATTGCGGATATTGATCCGACCGTTCCGCGTGAAGATCATCCCGTTCCTTCCGTTGCGGGTCGGCATCACGCAATCGAACATATCGATGCCTCGGTCAATACTTTCCAACAAATTTTCCGGCGTCCCGACTCCCATTAAATACCGCGGTTTCTCTTTTGGCAAGAGCCTGGTAGTGAATTCTGTTAATTCATACATCGTTTCAATCGGTTCACCGACGGCAAGTCCGCCGATTGCATATCCTTCAAAATCCAAATCAACGAGTGCTCTCGCACTATGCTCTCGAATGTCTTTGTAAACGCTTCCTTGTACGATCGCAAAGAGAGACTGCTGATGACCGTACAGCGGCTGCGTGGATTTCAATATCTTTTGGCATTCACCAGCCCATTTCATAGTCAATAGATTTGACTCACGGGCGTACTCTTCTTCACACGGAAATGGCGGACATTCATCCAACACCATCATGATATCCGAACCGATCGTCCGTTGTATCTCGACCACCTTCTGCGGAGTAAAAAAATGCGATGACCCATCAAGATGCGATTTGAACGTTACGCCGTCATGCGTAATCTTTCTGAATTCACTCAGACTGAAGACCTGATACCCGCCGCTATCGGTCAGAATCGGTTTTTGCCAGTTCATGAACTTGTGCAGTCCACCCATCTGCTGCATTACATCCATTCCCGGACGAAGATACAAATGATATGTATTGCCGAGAATGATCTGAGCGCCGATCTCCGCAAGTTCACGTTGCTCGACCGCTTTCACCGTTCCCTGTGTGCCGACAGGCATAAAAATAGGCGTTTCAATGACGCCATGATCTGTTTCGAGAATTCCTGCCCGTGCTGATGATTCGGTATGAACAACGCTGAACTTCACTGCCGTAATGTACGAAAAGATGGGTGGTATTTCAATCAGATACTGAAGATGTCAGACATCGTGGTCAAAAGTAACGAGCCCTCATTGAATCAGTCAGAAGTTAATAAACAAGATGTCTGACATCTGCTTATTTTTTCTCTTTATCATCAATAACCGCCCACAATTCATCGGTCGTTTTTGCGAGGCGTTCTGCGAGATTCAATAAAATTTTATTCGCAATGTCCGGATGATTTCGAATCACCTCGTCGATGCTGCTTTCAACGACCATCACTTCGGAATCCTCGAGTGCTTTCATCGTGGCAGTACGGGGGCGTGCGAGCAATCCGCTCAATTCGCCGAAGATCATTCCCCGCTCGGAAAATTCATTCAATTTTGTTTCGCCGCGAAAGACACCGACACGTCCGCTGATCAATACATACCAATCAAAAGTAAGTTCACCCTGCTCGGTGATGACTTCATTCTTTTTGTAGAGCTTTCTTTTTTGTTGGAGACTGGTATCTGTCATGGTGATAATCTCACAATCTTCCAATTATGATTGGATTGTTTTTGATATGCAACTCTGTCGTGAAGCCTGCTTGCACGCCCCTGCCAAAATTCAAACTCATCGGGTATCACTCGATAACCTCCCCAAAATGGAGGAAGCGGAATTTGTCCGTTCTTGAATTTCTCCATCATCTCGCCGAATGCTTTTTCCAATAACGCTCGTGCCGATATTTCAGTGCTTTGCTGCGATGCCCACGCACCAAGCTGGCTGTCAATGGGACGCGTGCGGAAATATTCGAACGACTCAGCCGCAGAAACTTTCTCCACACTCCCCACAATTCTTATCTGACGTTCCAGCGGCTCCCAAAATAGCAACAATGCAGCCTGAGGATTGTCCGTAAGGTCTTTCGCTTTTTTGCTTCCATAATTTGTAAAGAATACAAATCCTTTGTCGTCGTATTGCTTTAAGAGCACCGTCCTTGCAGATGGACGTCCATGCTTAGTTGCTGTCGCCAATGTCATTGCATTCACTTCAGGAATTTCGGACGAGATCGCTTCCTTGAACCATTTATTGAATTGGTCGAACGGACTAAGTTCGACTTCATGTTCATCGAGTGTCCCCTTTTTGTATTCGATACGAAGATCGACAACGGAGATTTTTTCTTCTTTCATGGTGCTCAATATAGAAAAAAAAATGCTGGCTTTAAAATGAGTAGGTCAAGCAAGAATGCTTGACCTACGTGGAATGGGACAAACAAGAATATTTGCCCTAATTTATTTTACCGGCTCTTGTCGGGATACGGGGGCGGTGAAGGGATGCGATATTTGAAGTTCTTCATCTCTTCTTTAATCACTTCGATCGCTTTATTCAACTGCTCGTCGATCCCCTCGTATTCTTTTGCTGGATCGTTATCAACAACGATGTCCGGATCCACGCCATATCCTTCCATGATCCATTCTTTTCCATCGATGTCATAGCGGGAGAACTCGGGACGATTAAGGAATCCGCCGTCAAGGAGCGGAAGCGTTCCGCGAATACCGACAACACCACCCCAGGAACGCTTACCGATCAATTTTCCGAGATTGTATTTCTTGAACCGGTACGGGAAGATATCCCCGTCCGATGCTGAAAATTCGTCCATCAACAGAACTTTGGGACCGAGATGCATTGCGTCCGGATTCGGTCCGGGCAATGTGTTTCGAGCTATCTCGACCATGACCATTTGACGATTCAATCGCTCAGCAATCATCGGCGAAACATTGCCGCCACCGTTGCCGCGGTCATCAATGATAAGTGCTTCTTTTCGCAATTGCGGATAGAAGTGTTTCACGAATTCATTGAGACCATTGGCACCCATATCGGGAATGTGAATATATCCGACTTTGCCGTCAGTCGCTTTGGAGACAGTTTCGATATTTTTCTGAACCCAATTGTAATAATACAGCGGACCTTCGGTACCAATCGGAATAACAGTCGTTTCCCTGCTTCCGGATTCTTTAGGAGATGAATTTATTTTCAGAGTCACTTGCTTATCGACAGTACCAACAAGTGCGGCAAATATATCGGGCATCTCACTTGTCAATTTACCGTTGATGGCAATGATATATTCCCCCTCCTTCACATTGACTCCTATTTCAGTCAACGGTGAACGGAGTTTTGGATCCCAGTTCTGTCCTTTGAGAATTTTGACTATGCGATAATATTTCGACGAAGCATCACGTTCGATCTTTGTCCCGAGTAATCCGAGCTTGATCCGTTCGGCTTTAGGGTATTCACCGCCGCCGACGTACGAATGACCGATGTTCAGTTCCCCGATCATTTCCCCTATGACGTATGTGAGGTCGATACGATGATTGACATACGGGATCAATTGTGCATAGTTCTCTTTCATCTTCTTCCAATCGACACCGTGCATGTTCGGTGCGAAGAAGAAGTCTCTCATCTGACGCCACGACTCGTTGAAGATCTGAGTCCATTCCGCGCGTTTATCGAGATTCATTTTCATATCAGACAGATTCAATTTATCCTTCGGATCGATCTTTCCGGTCGGAAGATCAATGATTGCGTACGATGAGCTTTCCAATCCGACAAGCATTTTTTTCGTGTCGCCGGAGATCTCGTACCCGTTGATCTCGCCGAGTTCAGTCTCTTTTTGTTTATCCAATTCATACAGGAACAATTTTGCTTTCGCGTCTTTACTTCCCTGCCGGATATAATAGACCTTATCACCAATCACATTAAGATTCCGATAACTTGCGGGCGTTACAGGAAGGGATGCCGAGCGCTGCTGTAAACCGTCAATATCGACTTTTACAACTACCCCTTTTGACTCTTCCTTTTTCTTGTCATCCGTCTTCGATTTATCGTCACTCTTTTTTTCATCTTTCACTTTCACTTCATCGCTCTTCTGTTCAAAAGTTGATTTGGTATCCCTTTCCAGCGTGACAAAATAAATTTTCGCCATATCAGTGTACGAATGATTCCATTCTGTCCAGCTGTAGGTTGGCGAATACGAACGGCTGGAAATAAAAAACAGATACTTTCCATCAGAACTGAAGACAGGACTGCCGACATCAAACCAGCCGTCTGTTACATCGTGTGTTTTTTTATCCTCTACAGAATACAATTTAATTTTTGCCATCGATTCGTATTCGGGATTCGCGTACGTGATCCATTTGGAATCAGGCGACCATGCGTAGTCATTGTACTCCCATACTTTTGATTCGGAAACGACTGACACAGATTTTGATTCGATGTCGACAAATTGTAAACGTTGTGCGCGGTCTGCCCAGAGTAATTTCTTGCTGTCCGGCGACCAGATCGGCTGATATTTATAATTGCTCGAGTTCTTCGTTATCTGGACCGGTTCTCCGAGACCATCCTGCTGACGGATCCAGATTTCATCTTCTCCCGTTGCGTCGGAAACATACGAAATCCACTTCCCGTCCGGCGACCATTTGGAGTTTCGTTCGTGAACACCCGATGTATTCGTGAGGTTACGTGTCGGTCCATATTTTGCGGGAACAGTGAATACTTCACCGCGAGCGCCGAACAGAGCGCGGTTTCCGTCGGGAGAAATTTCGTAATTCGATACATTCTTACTGACATCGATCAAGCCACCGCGTCCACCGTCGAAATCTTCATTGATCTGTATCGTTACCTTTTGTTCCTTTTCCGTCTTTAGATCAAAACGATAAATGTATCCTCCATTCTCAAATACAATTGCGTCGTTACCGAGCGACGGGAATTTCACGTCGAAGTCTTTGAAGAATGTATGCTGCGTCGTTTGTTTTGTCGCCAAATCGACTGAATAGAGATTCAGTCGTTTATTTTTATCACGCCCGTCCCTGTCCGATGTGAAATAAATCTTATTGCCGTACCACATCGGAAAGTTATCCTGTCCCGGATCGTCCGTTACGGTTTCTGTTTTCTTTGTCGTAAAATCGTACACGGAGATATTATCCGCCTGTCCCCCACGATATCGTTTCCAAATGTTGCCCACCCGCCTCGCGGCACCGGAACTTGCACGGGAACCCCTCCATCGACGGATGCATAGAAGAGTTGTCCTTTAAAATCGTTGAACTCAATCATACGCGAACGAAAGACGATCGTCTTTTCATCCTTCCACGATGTCACAATATTGTTTGGTCCCATTCTATCGGAAACATCATCACGGTCTAGCGTTGCTGTGTACGTGAGTCGCTTCGGTACTCCACCTTCAGCAGGGATCAAATAGACCTCGGAATTGCCGTCGTACTGACCGGTGAATGCAACCCACTTTCCGTCAGGTGAGAATCGCGGAAAGAGTTCCGTACCGATGTCGCTCGTAATTTTGCGTGCGACACCGCCGTTGGAAGAGACAGTGTAGAGATCACCGGCATACGTGAAGACGATTTTTTCGCCATGAATTGCCGGAAAGCGAAGCAGTCGAGCTTCGTTCTGTGCAAGTGCGAATGTTGCACCAAGCACAAGGAGTGAGAAGAGTTTTTTCATTGAAGCCTCGTAATAGAATTTAGGATATAGGTGTTAGGTATTGGAAATAAAAGGATCTTAAAAATGTACTATCTTGATCTCTTTTCAGATTTGCCCCCTTTTTCAGAATCTACCTTGACTGTGTACGACGATCCGCCTTCCACGATCCATCGAACAACAACGGAGCCCATGCCGGGAATATTCTCAACGTCGAGACGCTGCGGATTTCTCTTTTGTTCCTTCATGATGCCAAGCCATCGGTTTTCTAGGATTCCACCTGCAACAACTTTCCCTCCTTCAAGTGAAACCCAGTCTGCTCTGCTGATCTTATTCTTTACATCTTGAAATGTATGCGTCGGAATAACTCTTTCATTGGAAATGACAGCGGTAACCTCTTTTAATCCGCCCGAAAGATTTTTTACGATGATCGAATCGACAGAAACTTTCGGCGTATGGTAGAGATGAAAAAGAGTGAACGCCATATTCCGATGGCACATATCTTCGATCATGAACGACGGCGCTGTGCGTGTCCATGCTTTTTTCACGCCGCCGATTTCTATCTCTCCGTACTGCGGATGTTGAACCTTTTTCCAAGGAATAATCCCTTCATTAAACAACAGAATCCTGTCGAACCGATAGATATCTTCTTGCGAAACATCTCTCGTTGAGTCTTTTGCACGGCGGAAGTAATCGAACTCGCTCCACAGTTCATTCGTGAATGAAAGCACTCCTCTGCCGCCGTAGAACCATTCGATCTCTCCTCCGTACACGGTGTAGAGATCTTTCCAGATGATCATGTATTTGTAACCGGGAAGTTGTTCCTCACCAAGTTGTCCGAGAAAATCGTACGTTTGAATATCCTGCCGGCTGTACGTCCCTTCGTCCGATTTTGAGCCGGGACCACGAAGGATCATTCCGCCATTATTGTGAAACGATTGAGCTGCTGCAATGTTGGGATGAGCGAGAAAGAAATTCTTTACCGAACGATTTTCGGGAAAGGTGAACGGATACCGGTCAGAGCCGAATTGTACATACCGCGGCGCCCAGTTCCATCCCCAATCGCGGTTGGGATCGTAGAAGCCGGGATTGTCCTCATTCACCTGTCCGTCACCGTCATTGTCAATTCCTTCCCATCCGAGAAATGTATAATCTCCTTTTTCATCTGCTGCCGCCTGCGCCATCAGTCTCGGATCTTTCGGATCGATTTTAAATCTCCCGTTCG
>JACPGG010000009.1:14476-36006 GCA_016182545.1 Ignavibacteriales bacterium | reverse complement strand
TGTGCCGTATCATTCCACGGCATGCTTGTTCCGTCGTTCCCGTGGTAGATATACCGCACGTCACCGCTCCGTTTATCGATCCGCTGGAACACAACAGCCGCATCGCGTTTGTTCCAGTATCCGTCTTCAATGCGCAGTTCGATATTCGGATCGTCGGACAAATTGTGACCGGAAAACTGATAATTGGGATACGGCGGATGTTCCGACTGAATGAAATATTCCGGATGCTCGACGACCCATTTTGAAAAAATTCCCATATGATTCGGGACCATGTCTCCGGCAAGCCGAATACCCCGCTGCCATGTACGGCGATTGAGATTTTGAAATGCTTCCTCTCCCCCGAGGTCGCGGGCAATCTCATAATCAAAAAGTGAATACGCCGACGAAACGGCATCGAGATTGCCGTTGATCTGTTTTATTTTCTTCGATGCAGGGCTTCGCTCCC
The DNA here is from genome assembly GCA_016182545.1 of Ignavibacteriales bacterium. GTDB lineage: Bacteria > Bacteroidota > Ignavibacteria > UBA10030 > UBA8401 > SpSt-333. The sequence goes on along the minus strand of JACPGG010000009.1, from coordinate 35,561 downwards.
ACACTCCTATCAGCCACAAACCGGTAAAATGCCATTTCGCCAATTGATCGATCTCTTCGTCGGGAATTTCATCGAGACGTTTAATGCTTCGTCCGTATTTTTTTGAAAGCTGGTCGAGCCAGACATAAATATTCTTTGCGATCAGGACTACATTCGGCATCCAATCCGTATCGGGAGTGAATCGTTCTGTTTCTTCGTATACGAAATCCTCAGGTCTCACCAAACCCCGCCGCAATAATTCCAGGCGCTCGTCAGGAGTCAAGTGACTCTTTTTATACTCGGGGACAAACGTTTCTACAACGGGCGTTCCACCAGCGGGATTAAATGCATGCCAGATGAATTTCTCTTCTTCCCTGGAAAATTCAAAACTGCTCGTGATACGCGCTCCAAATTTTGATGAGAGTATGATTCCCCATCGTTCCTTCACATAACCCAACTGAGCCTCGATACTGTCGGGATGTGCCATCATGGGGGATTTCAATGCTTCGAGCAGCGGCTTGTTTTCCGGTCCAAAATGTTTTTCTTTTGAGAAGAAATTATCCAATTCAGTGAAGAGAGAGTAATAGGACGATCCCTTTGCAACGACAGTATCGTCAAACAGTTCTTTGAACGGGACATATGCAGGATTGAGATTTGCAAGATACAACATCATTAACTCTTCAAGCGCAATTTCTCTATGCTGCCGTCCGGAGGTGTTTGCGATGAAATACTCTTCGAACGTTACTTCATTTTTATAGACAGCCTTCGGCGGGAATTCTTTGAGGAATATCTGTAATGTTTTTTCCAGATCTGCCTTGCCAAATTTTAAGGTGAGGAACGTGAACGCCCGATGGATAACCCCGGGGTTTTCCTGTTCGTCGTACATCCTCACTAAAAAATGATTGATCTCGTCGAGCAATCCCATTGCATTTAAACTACCGGCACGGATTTGTTTACCAGTATCTCCCAACACACCTCGCTCTTGATTGATCGAATATGCAAGCTGATGGACTATACGGAAATTCGGGAATATCACATTGCCGGATGACTCAAACAATTCATCGTGAATCCGGTACTTCACTCTGGAATTGCGGTTAATATGAAATTCATACAACCGAACCGACAAAGTGGGATCGTAGTGACCACGGAGAGAAATTCGAAGCGGCTTCATCATGATACTTACAATGAACATAAAGAAATTATTTTCTTTGTTCAATTTCTTTTATATATTTAATCAGTTTTGGGGCCGTTAGCTCAGCTGGGAGAGCGCTTGAATGGCATTCAAGAGGTCAGCGGTTCGATCCCGCTACGGTCCACCAGTTTATATATCATGCACGTACTTCTCAATAAATTTCGAACCAATTGAGAGTGTTCCGATGCGAAGCATCGGGAAGGTCAGCGGTCCGATCCACTTACGGTCCACTCCTCATACAGTTTAGTGCTGCCGATTAACTTCACGGTACATCTTTTCCTTCCACATTCTGAAGGGCTCAACCCATGAAACATCTTTCTACTCTTTTATTCATCTTTTCATCTACTCTCGTTGCCGGCTGGCCTGACACAACATCGACTGAGTTGATCACTCCGGGTGTCATTCATACCCAGTACACTCTTCCTGGTCCTTTCACCCTCGATGTGCTCGAAGTTGATATCACGAACCCTCAATTGACCTTTGAAAGTTATCGTCCCAATAATCTGACAAAAACAACCATGCAGTCCGCTGCAAACGATCAGCCGGGACACAGAGTCATCGGCGCTATCAACGGAGGATTCTTCAGTTTTGAAACCGGCTGGCCGATCCACAATCAGTTAGTTAATGGAAAACCGGTGCTTGGCATTCCCACACTCAAATCGAGTTTTGCGTTCACCGAAGAGAAAAAAGTATTCATCGACAGATTCAATTTTGCAGGGAAAATATTCTCGAAGACCGGAACAAACCTGACGATCAACGAAAGCAATACAAACCGCGCATCAGGAAAAACAGTTCTTTATACATCCTATAAAGGCGCCTCAACGGGAACGGATGCCAGCGGCTCTGAAGCTGCATTAACCATCATCGCTCAGCCGCTTGCGACGAATGACACACTGCTTGCAGTTGTCACACAAAAAGGAGCGGGAAACATCAGCATACCTGCAAACGGATTTGTTGTCTCCGGTGCGAGCGGGACACCTGCAACATTCATTACGAATGATCTCACGATTAACGACACAGTAAAATTATATCTGGCATATAACTCTGCCTCAACACCAACAGCAAAAAGGATTGTTCAGTTAATTTCCGGCAACGGACATTTGATCAAGAATGGGGTTGCATATCCTGCACTTGGAGATTATGATCAATCCGGCTCCGGCTTTAATGATGTGCGGCATCCACGAACATTCCTGGGCATCAATGAAGATACAACAAAAGTCTATTTATGTACGGTGGACGGACGGCAGGCAACAAGTTTGGGAATGACATTTACTGAGATGGCGAATTTTCTCGTCGCGCTCGGCTTGAAAGATGCTTTCAATCTTGATGGCGGCGGATCGACAACAATGGTTGTCAGAGGAAAAGTTGTCAATGCACCTTCCGATCCCGGCGGCGAGCGTTCGGTTGCCAACACTCTTCAAGTAATCAGCACCGCTCCGGTCGGCTCATTGAATCATTTAAATATTCTTGAGGATCGCGCAGATGTATTCCAGGGAAATACATTTCAATTCCACGCCGAAGGTAAGGATGAGTATTTGAATCCACTTCCTTTGCCGGCAGGAACCGTTTGGAGTGCAGATACTGTCATCGGGACCATAGACTCAACCGGTCTCTTTAAAGCAAAAGTGACAAACGATACCGGATGGGTGCGATTAACTTTCAACAACGTTTCAGATTCGGTCAAAGTCTTTGTCCGGGTGATCAAACAACTTCGTGTCGTTCCATCGGTACTCACAATGGTGCCGGGTGAACGATTGACTTTGATTGTACGAGGTATTGATTCCGGTGACAAGACTGCAACATTGCAGAATGAACAGGTCCAATACATTGTCAATGCGACAAATCTGAATGTGGACGCGCAAGGTGTAGTTACATCCACAGGATTTGGCGGAGGAACACTGACCGTTACATTGGATACAGTCACACAGGTGATCAAATATTCATCTACAGGTGCCGATACAACCATCCTCGCCGATACGTTTGAAGATTTGCATTTCCGAACTTGGGACGTGACGGGAACAGATCCCGATGATATCTTTTTTGAATTGAGCAATGATGCTGTCGTCCTGAATCCACCTGCATTCCGTATCCGTTTTAATGCCCCTGCTTCGTCGAATGCCATTGTGAATACGAATCTTCCGGTCCCAAGCAGACCCGACACCATTAGAATACGAGTGTACGGCGACGGCGGCAGACATCTGGCAAAATTATTTTTTAGAGATAAGGACGATCAACAATTTTCTATCGCGTCAACCGATACCATCAAGTGGAACAATACCTGGAACGATGTCGTGTTCCGTCTTGTCAATGCAACTCCGGTTTCGGGTGGAACAGTTGATTTCCCGATCGCCATCGAAAAAATTCAATTCACTGTCGGCAATGCAAACTTGGTTGGTGGAAGATCCGTTGACACGATCTATATTGATGATATCCGCGTTCATTATTCGAACCGTACTGTTGCAGCGCAAGTACTTGTCGATTTTAATGCCGGGATTACCGGCTGGTTGACGCCACAACAGAGTAACGCGGCTCAGCTTGTCGGGATCAATATTGCATCATCAAAACTCGAAGCTTCGACCGAGCATCCGTATGAAGGGACAGGGTCGGGAAAATGGACATTTGTTGACGATGCGGCGAGTACTGCAGATTGGAATGTGCGCATACCGCGGGGAACGACATCGGAAGTCGGATCAATGCTTCGCGGAAGTTATATCGGTGCCTGGATCTGGGCGGACGGAAGAATGGATATAACGCTCCGCACTGTCATCAGAGATGGAAACGGTCAAATCTGTTCGGGACCTGCATTCCCAGTCAATCACGTAGGATGGAAGTTGATCGGCACGCGTCTTGATGAAAATCTCTTCACACCATATCTCACCAGCGGCAAGATCACCGATGCGAATAATCGCTTCAATGGATTCAGAGTGCAGGGACTGCATGCCGATGTGAACGGAAAAACAAAAGTATTCTTCGTGGATAAGATGGTCACAAGCGCGTTAACTGTTCCGTCAGGCTATATAGATTTTGGTGCAACATTTGATTCGAGCGGAAATCAGGTGAAAGTATCCTGGGGAGTGAATTCGGAGATCAGTATCAACCGATACGAAGTTGAACGCAGCCCGGACGGTGTGTTGTTTGAAAAAGTGGGGACAGTCGGTGCTGTCGGTAATGCTGACACGACACAGCGGTATGCATACTTCGATAATATCGGCTCATTGCAATCTGCAAAATATCGCATCCGTCAGATCACAAACGACGGTGCACAGGAAACAACACCGATCATCAATTTTTCGTTGACCGGAATCGGTGACGATCATTTTTCTCCATGGACATTTGAACTGAAACAGAATTATCCGAACCCGTTCAACCCGGTAACGACAATTCAATTTCAGATTCCATATACCTCCCAAACGGCATTGAAAGTGTACGACATTCTGGGAAGAGAGATTGCAACGATCATCAATCAGGAATTGAATGCCGGAACGCACCGGATCGAATGGGATTCATCGCTTGTCTCAAGCGGCGTATATTTTTACAGGCTCACAGCGGGAAATTACGTCAGCACAAAGAAAATGGTCGTAGCAAAATAATTTTCTGAAAACAGGAAGTTATCCCTGTTACGATAGAAACGAAATATAAAAACCATTGAAACACACTCTGAATGTGGCAACTGACGATTTCCAACGCTTCCTTGAAGGTAAACCCGGTATTCACTGACGTTTTAAACTGATGACTGGTGCTCCATCAAATTGAACCGCGGATCCGTTGTGAGTAATAGCAACCAAATTCATGGTTAATTCATTATTCGAAAAAGAAAGGTTCATCAGTGATTTCACAGCATCATCAATCTGTGACACTCTGCTTGCACCGACGAGCACTGAGGTGACTTCAGGTCTTCGCAGAATCCATGCCAACGACATTTGAGCGAGCGTCTGTCCGCGTTGCAATGCGAGATCGTTCAAACGTCGTACTTTTGACAATTTCTCTTCAGTGATATGTTCGGGACGTAAAAAACCGCCCGGTTTACCCGCACGCGAATCAGCAGGGATTCCTTTTAAATATTTATCTGTCAACAATCCCTGCGCGAGCGGAGAGAATGGAATGCAGCCGATTCCTTCCTTGTCCACTACAGAAAGCAATTCTTTTTCAATCCGCCTATCGAACATATTGTACCGCGGCTGGTGAATCAGACACGGTGTTCCCATTGATCGGAGAATATGCGCTGCCTGCCTTGTTGTTTCGGCAGGATAATTTGAAATTCCGACATATAAAGCTTTTCCGCTCCGAATAATATGATCAAGCGCTCCCATTGTCTCTTCCAACGGCGTATCGGGATCCGGGCGATGATGGTAGAAGATATCAACATATTCAAGCCCCATTCGCCGTAGACTTTGATCGAGGCTTGCAATAAGATACTTTCGCGAACCCCATTCCCCGTATGGTCCTTCCCACATGTAGTACCCCGCTTTCGATGAAATGATCATTTCATCGCGATGACGGGAAAAATCTTTCTTTAATATCTTGCCGAAATTTTTTTCAGCGGAACCCGGAGGAGGACCATAGTTATTTGCAAGATCAAAATGAGTAATGCCGAGATCGAATGCACGCCACAACATTTTGCGCATGTTTTCTATCTTGTCAACGTCACCAAAGTTGTGCCATAGTCCAAGCGATACCAGGGGAAGTTTTAAGCCGCTCTTCCCGATCCGCTTATAGGTCATAGACCCGTATCGCTTTTTTGAGGGTATATATTTTTTCATTTCGGGTGTGGATTGGTAATTCAGTTTTAGGGATCAATTATACTTCAAATCGAAATGGACATTTATTTTTCTATTCTATGGATTGCATCGATGGTTGTACCGTCAACCCATTGTACAACCGAAACCACATCACTGTTTGATATATTTGGCTGATCCGGTTTGCCTCCGCATATTTCGTAGACTTCATTTTGAGTATCACGAATCTCCCGAATCGGAAGAGTACTTTTTGATACTTTGCTCAACAAATCCTGTCGCAGCGGATTGATTGCAATACCCCGTTCGGTAATGACAACATCGATCATTTCGCCGGGAGCGCATAGCGTCGTCACACGATCGACAATGATGGGAACGCGATCGCGGAACGACGGAATTGCAAGAATTGTACATTGACCGAAGAGACAATCCTGCCAACCGCCGATGCCGTGCAACAAGTATCCGTCGGAATGAGTGACAACGTTCGCATTAAAATGAATATCAACCTCGGTTGCACCAAGAACTACGACATCAAGCATCGAAGCAAAATTTCCCTTCCCGTGAAAATTGTAACTGGTGAAGGGACTCGTGTTGACGTGATGAGGATTGTCGCGTAATGACTGAACACCAGCCATATCAAATGCCTGTCCATCAAGTATATAATCGGCCAACCCCCCCTCGAGCATTTCGGTAAGATACCGCGTACTTCCGCCGCGAATAAATCTTGCTTTGATATTTTTGGACTTCATCCGTTCTTTCAATGACAATAAGAACGCAAGATTGATCCCGCCCGCTCCTGCTTGAAATGAAAATCCATCTCGCATAATTCCTGCCTCTTCAACAAAGCGAGCAACATATTCCGCAATAAGAATTCTGTCAGGACTTTTTGTTACCTGCGTTGTTCCCGAGACTATTTTTGACGGATCACCGAGCGAATCAACTTCAACGACATAATCGACGTTGTTCCCTTGAATATGCCACGGCACGCACGGAAATTCCACAAGAGTGTCCGTCACGACAATCACTTTATCAGCGTACTCGGAATCCCCGAGCGCAAAACCGAGCGGACCGCATGCGGATTTTCCTTGTACACCGTTTGCATTTCCAAAAAAATCAGCGCATGGCGCTGCGATTACCGCAATGTCGATATGAACCTCGCCGTCCTGAATTGCCCTATACCGTCCGCCATGCGAACGCAACACACCTGTTCCTTTCATATTCCCTTCGGATGCGAATCGCCCCAATGGACCATTCATACTTCCTTCGATGTGGTGGATAGTACCATCTTCAAGGTACTTGATCAAATAATCATGAACGGGAAAAGACGCACTCGGAAACCAGCGGATATTTTTCACACCCATCTCTTTGATCGTATCGAACAATACATTCGTCAAACCGTCACCGTTTCTCAAATGATGATGTGTTGAAATTGTCATCCCGCTTTTCAACCCTGATTTTTTAAGTGCCTCTTTAAGATTCCTCACGATTTTGTTTCCATCGGCAGGATAGTTGATGCAACTGCGAACCGGGGGTGAAGCAATTTGTCCTTGCGGCACATACTTGTTGATCCCTTTAAATGGAATCATCCGGACTCCATTCACTATTTCAGGAACAAATCGTCCAACAGCATTCTTCACGAATTTTTGGGATGTTTTATTTGACATAATCTTTCTGTTCGCCGGACTGCAATTTTGCCAATGAGAGTATTCTGTTCGCCCTTTTGACGACCGGTGGGTCGATCATTTTCGATCCTAAAGCGACCACACCCGAACCGCTCTTTTGAGCTTCGTTGGACGCTGCAATCACCCGTTGAGCATATTCGACTTCAGACGAGGTTGGAGAAAATGCATCATGAATAATTTTAATTTGGCGGGGATGAATACATCCCTTCCCTTCAAAACCGATCCCTTTCGCCTCCAACACACTATGTTTTAAACCTGTATCGTCATTCACATCTGAGAAAACTGAATCAAGCGCTTGAATGCCTGCTGCTTTCGCAGCATTAATGACTGCGCTTCTTGCAAACAGACTTTCCTTCCCCTCTTTCGTCCGTTCGACACCAATATCTGCGGTATAATCTTCTAATCCGATTGCCAGAGCGCAAGTCGATGTACTAGCGGTTGCAATTTCAAATCCCCTTTCGACGCCGAGGGCACTTTCAATGATAGGAAGAAGGAAAACAGTTCGCCGTATATTGTGTTGTGCGCATATTTTTTTAATCTCTTCTTCCACTTCCCGAACATGAGCGGCTGATTCGCACTTAGGAATTAGTACTGTCTCAACGTTGTATGGAATAACAGCCTGAAGATCTTTTATGCCAAGAGGAAATTGATTGATTCTTACCATTCGTTCGGCATTTCCAAAGATTACACTAGTAAGAGCATTGCGGACAAGAATCCGCGCAGTATCTTTCTCAGCCGGAGCAACACTATCTTCAAGATCGAGAATCACGCAATCCGGTTTGTGCAAACCCGCATTTAAAAAATAATGCGGCTCATTTCCGGGAAGGTATAATCGCGTGCGTCGCAATCGGTCAATTGCATTCTTTTTGAGTACGGTTTTGGTTTTCGGGAGAAATGATTCCTTCAATTCAGGAAGCGCCCTTTTTGCAGCCGCTTCCAAACGGGCAGCCATGACAAACGGAACAGCCCCGCGATCTTCGATGGCAACTGTCGCATTCAGTATTCCCAGCATTTCTAACACTTCCTTAATCAGAGATCGAATTGAATTCCCGTACATCGATTCCACCTTACTGCGGAGATCGATCGATATACCTCCTTTGTTCAGAATGGTCAGTTGTACATGACAATCCGAGCGAACATTCTCTCCGATACGTCCTGCCGACACTGCTTTTACTGATTTTGCTTTCGCCATATTAGTAGATCAAGTCTGAAAGTTGAGAGGCAACATCAAACAAATCGATCCCCTTGGTAAACGGAAGACAGACTCCGGTCGTCATGCGTACTTTATCGACCCACGATTGCGGGATACTTTTCATGCCGTTCATCGCGCCGCTGATTGCACCAACGATCGCAGAAATCGTATCCGCATCACGGCCGAAATTACCGCTGTAAATAATTCCACGCTTAAAATCGCCGTTCGTCAATTTCAAGATCGCAAATGCAGAGGCTACCGCTTCGGGTGAAACTGATTTATATTCAGTCCAGAGCGCATCGTGAAGCGGTTTCCACGAATCTTCAAGCGATTTCTTTTCATCAATAATGTTCCATGCTTTCGTGAGTGTAAACCTCATCCACGAATCTTTTGGTGTCACGTCGATTGCAGTTTGAAATATCTCATCAACCAACGCACCCGCCATTGCTACTGAAACAGCTGCGGCAACTGCCTGAGCACTCCATAATCCGTCACGCGAATGACTGATGCGCGCATCGATCTCAGCCAATCTCGCCGCCCGAGTAGGATCTCCCGCACACGCGATACCGATCGGTGTAACACGCATTGCTGCACCATCGCTCATGTAATGCGAGTTGTAAATCCCCGAAAGCGGCGGTAAAACTCCCCTGCGAATATTTGCAGCGGCTTCTCGTTCACTTGCTCCGCCCCGTTTCAATTCCGAAAGAGGAAGCACGTTCGCCTTCCAACTTTCCAAAACATCGGCATCGGTTAAATTCCCTTTTGCTTTGATCAACGTTTGCGCCGTCAATAAAGCAAATTCTGTATCATCTGTCCCGGGAGCAGGTTTCTCGGAAAAATCCATCGTGATGCCGTATTGCAGATGATAATCAGGCGACCGTGCTATATCGCCGAACGAATCGCCGATTGCATGCCCGACAAGAGATGCGCGTGCACGATCTTGCACCATCGTTTTATTCTTTATCAATTCAGTTTTTGTAAGCATAGAAATCTTTATGATGTATATTGTGCAATTTTCACTGTTCGTTGTGCAAGATCGCTGAGTGGTGCATTATCAAATCCTTTCAAACTACTTCTGATCTTATTGTTGAGCGGAGAGGTCCATTTCTTCGGAAGTTGTTGTGCGCCAAGCATCGTTCCCATAATGGAGCCAACTGTTGCCCCATTGCTGTCCGTATCCCACCCTCCCATCACTACATTACAGATTGCACGCTCGTAATCATCTTGCGAAGAAATCAGAGCAGCTACAATCAAAGCGGCGTTATTGATCGCATGAACCCAATGATATCTGCCGAATTTTTTATACAGATCATCCACCGTACTGTCCCAGGATTGCTGCGGAATAGGTAGCGTTAGAACAAATCGAATGGCTTCAGCGAAACGTGATTGGGGAGGAATGAACTGCAATGCCTCGTTAATTATGTTCGGTATTGACGAATGCTTGAACGATGCGGCAATACCTGCGGCAAAAAACATCTCGCCGTAGATTCCATTCCGGACATGGCTCAATCGAGCATCTCGCCAGGCAAACTCAGCCGCACGAGCGGGCTGTGAGGGAGAAATCCATCCCCACACATCTGCTCTGATCTGTGCGCCGATCCATTCGCGGTAGGGATTCCTTACCGTCGCAGTGAGCGGGGGCAGGATTCCTGCAAGCGCATTTGCGTACGCAACGCGTTCCGCTGTAAATATGGATAACACGGGTGCGAGATCCATCCATGTTTGAAGAATGTTTTCCGTGGTAAATTTTTCTCCAAACAATTCAAACGCCACTAGATTCATCATCGGATAATTCATATCGTCATCTTCCGCCATACAAACGATATTTTCTTTCAGACTCTCCTTCCCGCTGTGCTTATTCCACGGATATTTTTGAAGGAGAGGTTCCGGGATTCCTATACCGCTGATGTAATCAGAAATCGGCCAAGTGCGGTTCGAGGAGAGCAATTCGATCATACCGCTCCGGTCAATTTTTTCAACCGGCTTTCCGAGCAAACACCCTGCGCTTCTGCCAAGCCACCCGCCAAGAATTTTATCTTCAATTACTGATTTCGACAGCACAGGTACGGTATCGTCTTGAATATTGGACATGCGTACAATGTCATCCCACTCCGATGGTTCGTTCTTTTCATTGAGTACTCGTGAAGGAATTGATTCAACCCTTTGGTAGAATTTTTCCAACTGAATAGTATCATTGCCATTGATACTCTTTTGCAAATTCTCAAAATCACTGACGAGTTCAGATACATTGTTCCCTTCTTCAAGCCGTTGCCGCAATTCGTATTTGATCCGATCGGATATGTCGAGCCACGAGATTTTCATTGTACTACTTTTTCTCCCGCAAGATTTGATATCTGCTCAACCAATGATAAATAGTCCTTTCCGGCAAAAGAAGGGATAGAAATCCCTTTCAATGTTTTTATGACGGACAACCAACTTTCACTTGCAAAAGGTGTTGACTGCATTCCACCCATCAAAGCACCGACTATCGACGGCATTGTCATGCCGCTTTTGGCAAAGCCACATGCGGCTGTCACTGCATTTCCGAAATTATTACTACTCAATCGTACTATAACAAAAGCAAGTGCTAACGTTTCGGGAGCGACGTTGCCGTAACTGTATTCCCGATTTACGATCCCCTTCTGAAGATCGGGGAGAATAGAAAAGAGTGTATCACTCTTCTCAGAAATCTTGCGCGCCTCTTCAACAACTCTTCTGATCCATGAGGATTTCGGAAGATATTGGTCTGCCGACGAAATCGCCTCATCGATATTCGTACCGGTGCAAAGCATACTCAAGGCAACTGCAATCGCTTGTGCAGCCCACACACCATCTTCGCTGTTGGTAACCGACGCATCAATTTCAACCATGCGTGCTGCCTTTTCCGGTTCACCGGCACAAATAATTCCTATCGGTACCGCCCGAGCCATCGCACCGTCGTCGAAATAATGCGGATTTTCTTTCCCACTTTGAGGCGGCAGAATCCCTTTTCGTAAATTATGAATCGCTGCCTGTGTGCTGCCGATTGAGTATACGAACTAAAACCGTTCCCCACCAATATTTCAGCGGAGAATGCACTCCATTCCGTGTTCATGGTCGGAGAAATATCGAAATGCTGAGCCGGTTGATTGAGTGAGAACGGCATCGGCGTTACGATCACATTTGTGGCTTCTGACGAAGTATCTATTTCACGCCGTATCCTTCTTGTCCAAGGCGGTAGCAGAAAACTTCGTTGAAACATCGATGTCCAACTGATTGCATCACCGATAGCAAGTCCGACCATTGCATTGCGTGCTCGTTGCTTCATGTCGGTCATGGTTTGCTCCACGATTGAGCCAGAACATTCAGATCGTCTGCAACAGAAATAATATCCATCCCTTTGACCGCATTGATACATGTACCCCGTGCAATAGAAATACGTTTTGTCCAACGGTCGGGTATCGCTTGAATCCCCTGCATCGCGCCGCAAATGGCTCCGGCAATTCCTGCGATAGTATCGGTATCCCTTCCGAGATTTACTGCACCGAGAACTGCATCTTCAAATTTTCCGCGTGCCGCTGCAATTATTCCGAAAGCAAGACCGACCGCTTCAGGAGCAACATCGGGCCAGAAATAGTACGAGCAAGCAATCGATGAATGTAGCGGTTTTAATGAACTCCAGACGTCTGCTGCCGATCTGCCAATAGAAAGTCCTTGTTCGATAGAAGATGCTGTCCACGAATCGTTCGGAATAACTTCCAGTGCATCATGTGCGATCTGATCAAGTGAGTCACTCGAAAGCGCCGCGGCGATCGCTGCGGCAACTGCTTGTCCGGCATAGATACCTTCGCCGGCATTTGCAACAAGCCCGTCTTCCCTTGCAAAATGTGCGGCTAAATGAGGATCACCTGCAGCAGCAATGCCGTAGGGAACGACCCGCATCGCCAATCCATCGCTCCAACTATGTACATGTTGTCCCGATTGCGGCGGCTGCAATCCTTTAGAAATATTATTGATTGCAATCATCTCGCTGAACCCGGCACCTTTGTACGCATTTGCTGCATTGATGATATCTCTCCGATATGCATCGGCAACAATTGCAGATGTCAATTCTCTTTTATGCTGCAATAATAGTTTTGCACTGAACAGTGCATATTCCGTGTCGTCGCTTCCCCCTTGATCTGCAGAAAGGAAATCGTTCACTCTTCCCCATCGTGATGAGATCTCTTCAGGCGTTTTCCCTTCGGTCGGACTTCCGAGCGCATCTCCCACCGCAAGTCCAACAAAAGCACCCCGTGCCTTCTCTTGGAGTGTCATCACCACACTTCCCCCCGTTTCTTGTACCGAGAGAGAACGATATTGCTCTCGCGCTCAATGCGCTGAGCCGCTTCATCAACTGAGATGCGTTTAGCAAATAGTTCCTGAAGAACTGGGTTTGCAACGCGGCTTTTCCACTCCACATAACCTGGTGCACCGAGCCATGATCCTACACCTAGTGACGATACCGCAGAACATGTGATATCCCATCCACCCGCCGTATCCCGAAACTCTTTCATCTGTAAACACGATGTTCTTGCAGGGATCATCCAATCGTTCAATGCAAGCCGCGCCATATTTTTTGTATTCAGTATGAACTCAATAAACTTCATCGCTTCTTTTACCCGTTGAGACTTTTTCGGAACACTCAACGTTTGTGTACTTGCGCCGTACATTTGTGTTTTGGCTTTCAACGGGGGCATTACTCCCCAGCGAAAATCTTTCGGCGCATTCTCCACGATCTGCTGTCGTCCCCACGATCCGATTCCGACCAACATCGCATACCTGCCGCTGAAGAATCCGGGTATCATACCCGCGCCCGATTCACCGATTCCGGACGGGGCTGCCGATTTTTCCTTATACAGCATATCAACGATCGTTTGAAGTAATTTTTTTTCGGCGTCACCGACTTTCACCTCAAAATGAGAGTTCTCTTTCGTGAAGAATGAACCGCCGAAACTGATTGAAGTATTCATGATGATGTTTGCAGAACTTCGCAGTCCGAACGCCGCTCCATATTGATCGGTGATTCCGTCATCGTTGAAATCTTTTGTCAACTTCCCGGCGGCTAATTGCAGATCATTCCATGTCCACGGTCGTTCCACCGTTGGAGGTAAAATTCTTTCATGCTCGAACATCGACTTATTGTACAGTACGACAAGCGATTCGATCAGGAACGGGATTCCGCTTACTTCTCCGTTCGGTCTTGTCACGGTCTTCCAGGCAACATCGAGAATATCGCTTTTCATTTCAGGCGAAATGTAGGGAGAAAGATCGGTAAGATATCCGCGCATCGCATAGTCAATGATCACAGATGATTCGTAATGAAAGATGTCGGGCACATCTCCCGTTTCAAATGAAGTGATCAAATAATCATGTGCCGAATTCCATGTCCCCTGGATATATTCTATCGGAAGATCGGGGTGTAGTGTATTCCATTCATTGACGATCGATTTATTCGCAGCAATCGTCCCTTCCTGCCAGGCAAGGCTGACAAAGCGAAGCGGTCGTGATGTACTCTCGTTCGTGTTTTGTGTGAACCAGTACAAACAAGCAACACCGATCAACCCTACCGACACTATGATCAAGATGATTTTCATCCCTTCAACGCTCCCGAAACCAATCCTGTCGTAAACCACCGACGCAGGAAGACAAACAACAGCACCGACGGAATTGTAGCGATCACACTCGCCGCAGCAAGCGGACCTGTTCGTGCCTGTCCTTCCATTCCGGTATATGTCGCCAGTTCCACCTGCAATGTTGCAAGTGCCGGGCTTTTCATGAGGACAAGGGCAAAGAAGAATTCATTCCATGCAGAAATGAATGAAAACAACGCCGACGCTCCAATTGCCGGAAGCAGCAGAGGCATCAATACTGTGAAGATGACCTGTGTCCGATTCGCTCCATCGATAACTGCCGCTTCTTCCAGTTCGATCGGAATACTTTTCACATATCCATGCATCATCCATAAAACAAATGGGAGCGACCATACAATATAAACTAATGTCAATCCGGTCAGCGTATCGGTTAATCCAATGTATTTCAAAAGAACATACAGCGGAATCATCACCAGGATAACAGGGAAAATCTGTGAGACGAGTATCCATCCGAGTATCCCATTGTTGACGATCGACTTGTACCTCACCATTGCATATGCCGCTGGAACGGAAAGCAGCACAACAAAGATGGTCGATACTGTTCCAACAACCACACTGTTCCACATGCTGCGGAACAATTGCTGTCCGTTGATCACGGAGCGATAATGATCGAACGTGACCTGCTGCGGCAATATTGTCGGAGAGCCGGAATAAATTTCCTGCGTCGATTTGAATGAACTGGCAATAACCCAGACCAACGGAAAGAGCAAAAAAATGATATACAGGATGATCAACCCGTGAATAACAATCTGCGAGAATGTTTTCCTTTTGATCATGATTCCTTCCGTTCGCGAAGTTGAACGCGAATATACATGAAGAGCATCACAGAAAGGATAACTATCATAACATTGCCGATCGCCGCTGCATACCCGATATAGCCGTAACGGAATCCTTCCTCATACGCGGCAAGCATCGGCAGGCGCGTCATCCCGCCGGGACCTCCCTGCGTCAGCACCCAAATAATTCCGAACGTGTTGAAATTCCACATAAACGTCAACGAAATAATCGCGGCAAGAACAGGTTTCAATATAGGAAGTTTAATATTCCAAAATTGGTCCCACATGCCGGCACCGTCGATCCTGCTTGCTTCATAGAGATCGTTCGAGATCGTTTGCAATCCCGCCAAAAGAAAAATTGCCGCTTTTGATACTTCCCCCCACACACCCGCAATAACAACAGCCGGGATCACAAACTCAAAACTCGACAGCCAATTAACCGGAGCGGAAATCACACCGGCATCTATCAACAGAATATTGACCGCACCGGTGTTCGGTTCGTACATTTGCCGCCACAAAATACCCCGAATGATCGGCGGCGTTGCCCATGGAAGCAGAACAAGAATCGTGTAGAACGGCGCGAACCGAATTTTGGTATTGAGCAGCAACGCGAGACCGAGACCGAGAGAGATTTGCAGGGCTGTTACAACAAGGGTCCATATCATGCCGATCTGAAACGAACTCCAGAAATATTCGTCGTTGAACAGCTGAACGTAATTCTCAAATCCGTTGAACGAGATCGGATCGCCGAGACGGTAGTCGGTAAAACCAAGATAAATACCACGCAACAATGGAAATAAAGAAAAAAGCGAGACCAACAGAATCACTGGCAGCAGCAGTTGAATCTGCCCGGCTTTGTTTTTAGAATGCAGCGAATGTTTTCTTTGTACTGATTGCTTCACAATTCGATCAGTTCTGATGTACCAATGACACAACAGATTCAATAAATTTTTTCTCATACTCTCGGTGAGATTTCCCCTCGCTGTTTCTTGCAGAAACGATGATCAACTCATTCTTCGGATCGATACAAAAAACTGTTCCGGAAGCCGCACCGTGACCGAATGCCGATTCGCTCAATCCGTATTTGTTCATCGGCGATGTCCCTATTCCCCATCTGCGGTCATTGTTCGCAAGTTTTTCCGGCAGCATTTTTTCAAAAGTCTGTGCGGAAAAAAACTTAAAGCCATTATATTCACCTCTGTTCAGTAACATCTGTCCGAATCGGGCAAGATCCATTGCCGTGCAATACAAACCGCCGTATGTGTTGTCGGAATATGCCGAGTACATTCCAATCGGCTGAAAAAGGTAGTCGCGGAATAAATACGGTACCGCACACCCCGTGATCCGTTCCATGATCTTCCCTGCAATAGCGTACCCGACTCTGTTGTAGGAAAACGATTCACCAACATTCACCGTCGGCAGAACGTGTGCGACCTGGTTTTCGAGAGCACCATTCCAGTCCGAAGCCCACTCTCCTGCAAAGTGTAAACCTGTTATATGTATGAATAAATGCCGGACTGTGAGTTTGTCATTTGCTTTTCCGGATAGTTCAGGCAGATACCGAGAGACCGGCGCATCGAGATCAACGATTCCCTGATCCACAAACTGCATCATCAAGACACCCGTCAGCAGTTTTGTTATTGATGCCGCCCACATCAGCGAGTGAATCGGAACAGATTTTCCATTCTCACCTGTTCCGAATGCCTCATGGAAAATGACTTTCCCTTTGTGAACGATCAATGAGACGTGGGGAACATTCCCTTTCACTCCCCATTCACTACATACCGATCTGAGGTTTTCAAGTTTTACACTATCGTATTTGGCGAATGATATTTCTGAATCTGATAAACTCACCGAGGTAGGTTTAATTACTTTTTGGGGAACTGCGAGCGGATTTTTGGTCCCGGTGTGCCCTTCAAGTTTCCTCTTTAATGTAATCCACCATTGACGATCTTTGATTCGCGGAGTGTCATATTTGTTTGGGACAGAATCCAACTCGTTGAGTCCGGCAAGGAAGATTGCGGCATCGGCGTCGCGCTTTGGAAAGTATTTCAAATTGCCGAACGAGAATCGTTCGATATTGTCATTGTATCTCTTCCACTGTTCATTCGGTATGCCGTAGTCCTTCAATTGATTTATAACGATGGGAACATTCATACTGTAGTCGTCGAAATCAACAGGAGCACAAAAGAGCGTCACATATCGCTTCACAATAAATCCTGCCGGAGTGATACCTTCAATGACAGCACCGTACCGTCCGGGCTTGTTTGTTGAAGTGACCTGTTGGAAGTCGCTATCAAAATATGTTACCTTGAGCGGAAATTTTCCGATCAGATTCTCTACTTGGAGTTCATTGCTCCATCGAAACTTCGGAAGATCACCCGGTCCAAAAACGTACCGGTCGCATTCAATCATCTCGTCCATGAAGGAGCGCAGTTGTGCGGATTCTTGTCCACAAACGACGGTGATGAAGAATAAAAAAAGAGAGCCGCAAACATTTTTCCGGGATGACAAAATATTTTTTCCGTTCATTGTTTTGTTTTAGTCAGCAGCCAATCATATATGGCGGGATTGTTGTACGTTCTTGTCCACGCATCATGGTACAAATCTGAATACGTTGTGAATGTCGGATTCCCCCCGCAGACAACCAAAGCATTAATCACCGCATATGCTTTTGAGATCGGTATAATATCATCTTTTTCTCCATGAAATGCCCACATCGGAATATCTTTGATTTTACAAAGATCCCATCCGTCCTCAATGCGAAAAGCAATTGGTATTAACGCAGCGAATCGTTTCGGATACCGGATCGCCAAGTCCAGAGTGCCGATCCCGCCCATGCTGAGTCCGGTCAGATAAATCCGATTTGTATCGACAGGATAGCGGGCAATGAGACTGTCGATAAGCGTATTCATTTTTTGCTGGATACCGCCGTTGTAATACCACTCGGTGGTTGAGGGGCATTGAGGCGAAACGACGATGAACGGAAATGAATTTCTCCCATCGAGAATTTTCGGCAATCCCTCTCCCTTCACTTTCCAGAGGTCACTCCCTCGCTCACCGATTCCATGCATGGAAATAATGAGCGGGAATTTTCCGTTCACGACCGCTGATGTATCTCGTGGCATAAAAAACAAGTAATTCAATGACGATACATCATAGATTTCCTGCTGAATGATCGGATCGCTCCCGAAATCAGGTTGACCCAGCACGTAATCAGCAAACGCACCGTTCGGCTGGCTTGCCGCATGATTGAAGACAAGAATCCGGTGCCACGATTCATCGACAAGATAGATTCTTCCTGTTGCATCGCCGAACACGCCGCGAAGATTGCTGACGCCGTTCCGTGAATAACTTTTTATGCTTGTTGTGAAATCGGGTTGTCCCAATACTCCATCCGCTGCAGCGCCATTTTTTTTCGTTGAGGCAGAATCAAATCGGATGACGCGATTATTATCATCCTCGCAGACCCACAGATGATCTTCAGTATCAACATACACTCCCATCGGGCGATTCATTTTTGTTGCAGACAATCCGGAGGTTCCCGTTGTAAAATCGGTTTGCCCCAATACTCCGTCTGCAATCGCGCCGTTTGCTTTTGTTGCTGCATTGTCAAAGCGAAGCACGCGGTGATTAAGCCGATCGGAGACCCAGAGAGTGCCATTCTTGTCGACAAAGACTCCGACCGGACCTTTCATCGTCGTTGAGGTTGTGCCGCCGGCATTGGAAGTGAAGTTGGACTGCCCGAGCACACCATCAGCCGATGCACCGGTAGATTTTGACGAAGCATCATCAAACCGAAGTAATCTGTTGTTAAGATAATCACTCACCCATAATCGTCCATCGTTATCAACATATGCTCTTAGCGGGTCATTGAATTTTGCAGCGGATGATCCGCTTGATGCGGTTATGAAGTCGGATTGACCGAAGACCGCTTCAGCAGTCGATCCATTCTGCATTTTTGCAGTTGAGCTCCAACGCAGCACGCGGTTATTGTATCGATCAACAACGAACAGTTTTCCGGTGATCGGATCAACCGCAACACCGGAAGGAGAATTCAACGAGCTGGCAGTTGTGCCTGATATGTTAGCCGTAAAACTTGACTGCCCCAGCACACCATTTGCGGGCATATTGTTGAACAACGGAGATTGAGTAAAGAGCAAAGTGCTCATCAATATTTCAAACAGTACAATGTGCCGTAAGAACTTCATGAAGAACTTTTCCTTTTTTCATTACATAACTTTACTGAAGTACGCAAATAGTCATGCTGAGCGAGGTTCAACATAAATTTGTAAGTCATCCTTCGACGCATCCCGCAATAAAAAACACGATTTGCTCAGGATGGGTATGCTTGTTGAACCGAGTCGAAGCATTATTACTACTTTGCGTACTTCAGTTACTTTATGAAAACCATTCGTTTTGTTTCGCTGAACGAACCGGAACGCAGTGTGTAAAAATAAATTCCGCTCGGCAGTCGCGCAGCGTTGAATGAAACCGTATGGACTCCTGCCTCTTCAATTTGGTGCACCAACGTTGCAACTTCTTTACCGAGAAGGTCAAAGATTTTTATTGTCGTGAAACCTGAGACTTGAAGCGTAAAACGGATCTGCGTTTCAGGATTGAATGGATTAGGATAATTTTGGTCTAAATGATACCGCTGCGGAAGTATTGCGGGATTTTCATCAACGCTTGTCAGACCTGATACATCGAAACGCATGACGCGATGGTTGTCAAAATCCGTCACCCATATGTGACCACTTTCTGAATCCACAAAGATCGATTGGGGATATGTGAAATTATTTGCAGTCGGCGCGGCAGAAGAATTCTGTATGCTGATGTGCTGGGCAATGACAATACAATGAAAAAGCATGAAGAGAATAACACTGCTGCCGGTCATTTTACGCATGTTCATCTTTTATCCGAAAGGGTATTGAATGTACACAAAACCCTTGAAAGGTTATGGGGAAACATTTCCGAACTGCAACCTTTCAAGGGTCGATACTACCGCTGAATCATTACTTTTGCAGCATCAATTTCTTTACCTGCACAAAGTTCTGTTTGGCGTTTCCATTCGCAGATGTTGCAACGATTCGATAGATGTACGTCCCGCTCGATAGTCCCGCAGCATTCCACTGATAGTTATAGTAATTGGCGGAAAGTTCACCGTTGATCAATGTTGCTACCTCTCTGCCGAGTACGTCATAGATCTTCAGCGATACCATGCTGGCTTCGGGTAATCCAAATTTTATCGTCGTTGTCGGATTGAATGGATTCGGATAATTTTGCGAGAGTGAATACACTGTCGGAATCGAACCGCCTTCGCTTTCAACTCCAGTCGTCGACGGGGTTGCGTTCACCTCGTTGCTGTATCCGCTTTCCATTCCGTAGAGATTAACTGCTGTGACACGGAAATAATATTTTGTTCCGTTCGTCAATGCGGATATAACTTTCGTCGTATCCATAATTCCGCTGGAAGTCGAATCTATTTTCGTTGCAGGATTTGCAGAAGTGCCGCCATAAATTCGATAGCGGACAAAGTCGCCTTCCGCATTCTTGTTCCACTTCAATGTCACCTGGGCATTGCCATTTACAATCACGAGATTCTGAGGTGTTGCAGGTGATACCAGATTGATCGTCGGACCATTATACCGCAGTACACGATGATTGTAAACATCCGGAATCCATACCTGACTCGTTTTGTTATCGACAAAAACCGACAAGGGATAATTTAAACTGCTTGCTGTCGGCGGCGATGGTGCGGCATCGGAAACAAAATCAAATTGTCCATAGACATTATCGGCATTAGCACCGTTTGCTTTTGTTCCGGCATTGTCGTATACCATCACCCTTGTGTTCCCT
>JACPGG010000009.1:8236-14412 GCA_016182545.1 Ignavibacteriales bacterium | reverse complement strand
CGGTTCACCGAGACCGGATTGCGACTTCGCGTATGTTGACGACGTGAAATTCAATTGCCCCAACACCCCATTCGCATCCGCTCCATTTGATTTTGTTGCAGCATTGTCAAACCGCAGTACTCGGCTGTTTGACCTATCGGCAACCCACAATCTGCCGTTCGCATCCAGGTACACACCCCACGGACCATTCATTGTTGATGCCGTTGTTCCTGTTGTTGACGACGAATAGCTATCCTGACCGAGAACACCGTTTGGTGTAGCACCATTCGTTTTTCCTGCGGCGTTGTCGTATCGCAGCACGCGATTGTTCGCCCTGTCAGCTACCCACAATCGTCCCGCTGCATCTGCATGAATGCTTGCCGGAGCGTTCATCTTCCCGCCGGATGTTCCGGTCGTGTTCGTTACAAAATCGGGTTGACCCAATACACCGTCCGCAGCGCCGGAGCTCGCTTTCAACGATGCATTATCAAACCGCAGAACACGATGATTGTCCCGATCGGCTACCCACAATCTCCCTTCGGCATCGACAGAAACTCCGTTGGGATTATTCATCGTAGATGCGGAAATACCGCCTGTATTTGCGGTGCGTGTTGTAAAATTGGGTTGCCCAAACACAGCTTCTGCTTTTGCACCATTGATCAACTTCGCTGCAGAACTGAATCGTAATACCCTTCGATTGTCACGATCTGCGAGGAATAATTTACCTGTGATCGGATCAATCGCGACACTTGCCGGTTCGGCGAATGTCGAATCTGTCGGTGATGTCCAGTTTGTGTTGGTGACAAAATCGGTCGTACCCAACACACCGATTGCCGAGCCAAATGTCGACGGTGTTGCACCAACTTCATTGCTGTATCCGCTTTCCATGCCGTACACATTAACGGCAGTAATGCGGAGATAGTATTTTGTATCGTTCGTCAATCCCGAAACGATCTTCACGGTATCATTCGTTCCGCCGTTTGTCGAATCCACCTTGACGGTCGGATTTGCGGCAATGCCGAGGTAAATTCTGTACCGGAGAAAATCTCCTTCGCTGTTCTTGTTCCATTTCAACAGGATCAATCCCGATCCTCTGTTCGCGACAAGATTCTGCGGCGCCGCCGGTGCAGTGAGATTGATCGCCGGACCGTTAAACCGCAACACACGATGATTGTACGGATCCGGAATCCATACTTGACTCGTTTGGTTGTTGACGAAAACAGAAATCGGATAATTAAGACTATTCGCTAACGGAGGATTTGGGGCAGCATCTGATGTAAAATTAATCTGTCCGTACACATTGTCCGCATTCGCTCCATTCGCTTTTGCAGCAGCGTTATCATACACCATTACTCGCGTGTTTCCTTCATCCGAAACGTATAATCTGCCTGATGCATCAACAGTAACACCGCGGGGCTCGCCTAGCCCGGACTGCGTTTTGGCGTACGTTGAAGACGTGAAATCAACCTGCCCAAGTACTCCGTTCGCATCGGCGCCATTCGCTTTCGATGCTGCATTGTCAAATCTTAGCACGCGACTGTTCGATCTGTCTGCAACCCACAATCTTCCGTTCACATCCATGAAGACTCCCCACGGACCGTTCATCGTTGCAGCTGTCGTTCCGCTTGTTGCGGATGAATAACTGTCCTGTCCGAGAACGCCATTCGGTGCGCCACCATTATCTTTTTTTGCTGCATTATCGTACCGCAGCACCCGATTGTTCGCTCTGTCTGCTACCCACAATCGCCCTGCCGCATCAGCGTGAATACTTGCCGGTGCGTTCATTTTCCCTCCGGCTGTTCCCGATGTATTGGTCACAAAATCGGGTTGACCTATTACGGCATCAGCTGCTGCTGAACTTGCTTTCGACGAGGCATTGTCGAATCTCAATACTCTATGGTTATCTCTATCTGCTACCCATAATCTTCCGTCACCGTCCATTGAAACACCATTGGGATTGTTCATTGTCGATGCAGAAATCCCTCCTGTGTTAACGGTACGTGTCGTGAAGTTTGGCTGACCAAACACCGCTTCCGCTTTCGAACCGTTCGTCATAGCTGCGGCTGAAGAAAATCGTAACACTCTTCGGTTGTCGCGATCAGCAACAAACAATTTTCCCGTTGTCGGATCGATTGCTACGCTTACCGGCTCTGCAAATGTGGAATCGGAAGCAGATGTCCAATTTGTATTTGTGACAAAATCAATTGTGCCGAGCACACCGACTGCTGCAGGAGGACCGATA
Organism: Ignavibacteriales bacterium; assembly: GCA_016182545.1. Taxonomy (GTDB): domain Bacteria; phylum Bacteroidota; class Ignavibacteria; order UBA10030; family UBA8401; genus SpSt-333. Next base: position 12,191 of record JACPGG010000009.1, on the reverse strand, counting down.
TCAAATCGCAACACACGATGATTGAATGCATCAGGCACCCACACATGGTTCGTCGAATTATCGATGGAGAGAGAAATCGGATATGAAAGACTTGAAGCTGTGGGAGGATTCGGCGATGCATCCGAAATGAAATCTGCCTGACCAATGACATGATCGGCATCTGCTCCGTCTGCTTTGGAAGCAGCACCATTGTACACCATGATGCGTGTGTTCCCTTCATCGGCAACGTATAACCTTCCCCACCCATCAACAGCAACTCCGCGTGGTTCACCAAGTCCGGATTGTGTCTTTGCATAGGTTGACGTTGTAAACAATGTTTGACCGAGTACGCCGTTAGCAGACGCCCCATTTGCTCGTGTTGCAGCGCTGTCAAATCTCAATACACGACTATTCGAGCGATCGGCAACCCACAAGCGACCTGCACCATCAACAGCAACACCCCACGGGGCGTTCATCGTAGTTGCCGTTGTGCCTGAGGTCTTCGTCACAAAATCAGATTGACCGAGCACACCATCCGCCGCAGCTCCGTTCGCTTTTGCAGCGGCATTGTCAAATCTGAGCACCCGATTGTTGGCTCGGTCTGCTACCCACAATCGTCCGTTTCCGTCGACGAATACGCTTGCAGGTGCATTCATACTGTCTGCAGCAATTCCCGCGGTATTCGTCGTAAAAAGATCCTGTCCGAGCACACCATCGGCAGCTGCTGAACTTGTTTTTGATGATGCATTGTCAAAACGCAGGATGCGGTGATTATCCCGATCCGCTACCCACAATCGTCCGTTTCCGTCGACAAAGAGTGCATTGGGATTATTCATTGATGACGCTGATATTCCACCTGTGTTGACAGTCCGAGTAATGAAGTCCGGTTGCCCGAACACCGCCTCGGCAGAAGAGCCGTTTGTCAGTTTTGCCGAAGAGCTGAACCGAAGCACTCTTCGATTGTCACGATCTGCAACAAAAAGTTTTCCGGTCGTCGGATCGATCGCAACGCCTACCGGTTCTGCGAATGTTGAGATGGAAGCCGGTGCATAATTCGTATTTGTGACTAAATCGTTCGCGCCGAGCACTCCAACAGCCGGCAACGTGTTGACGAGAGGATTCTGCGCCAACAACGACATGATCGGTAGCATGATAAAAATTGCAAACAGTATTTTATGGTGTTTCATATTTCCCCCTTCAATGAGAGGTGGTAAAAAAGTGAATTAAGAAAAACATGTTCGATTATTTCGCCAACAACATCTTTTTTGTAACAGTTAATCCGTTGACATGTAAACGATAAAAATAAATACCGGAAGCGATCGAGGAAGCATCAAATGAAACCGTGTATGAACCTGCTTTCAATTCCGAATCAACAAGTGTCGCCGTTTCTTTTCCGAGAATGTCAAACACTTTGACATTCACGAATCCCGAAACGGGAATCTCGAACCGGATGCTTGTCATCGGATTGAACGGATTCGGATAGTTTTGACGGAGAGTGATCGTTTCCGGAATTATCCCTTCATTCCGAAGAACAGACGTAACTAAATCGTTTGAATAGACAGCCAATCCATCTGTTTTTTCTGTGACGTAGATATATTTCCCTTCTCCTACAACTCCGCGTGATTGTGGCACGCCGTCGTAGTATCCGGCTTCAACCGGTGAAGCAGGGGTGGAAATATTAATTGCTCTCACACCGGTTGCTTCGGATGCAACATAACAGTAATCCCCTGCAACAGCTGCTACATATCCGTACCCGCCGGTCTTTATCTTTGCGATGAGAGAAGGGGAATTCAAATTTGAAATATTGTAGATGCGCATACTGTCGCCGTCAGGTACATAGGCAAAGTTCCCGGAGACTGCAAAACCCTCATTGCCTACTTTGAGCGATCCGGTCGATCCTTTTTTCACAGGCGCAGCCGGATCAGTTATGTCATAGAATGTAATTTGTCCGTAATCGGTAATGCCGGCAATATTTCCATCCACCTCGACATTCTCTGCATAGACACTGTTTCCTGAATATTTAAGTACTGAAACGTTTGGAGCAGAGTTTGCATCTATATAACCCATCCCGCTGTCGCTTGCCGCTACATATACTTTTGTGCCGCTGATTGCAATTCCGCGGGCACGAGGTGTCTTCAATGTTTTTACCTTGACCGGGCTTGCAGGATTTGAAACGTCGACAATGTACACTCCCGAATCTCTTGCGGCAACGTATGCATAATTTCCGCTGACAACAACCTCTCTTGAATCTCCGCCGAGATCCGCAGTACCAAGAAGCACAGGGCTGCTCGGATTTGAAACATCGATGATGCGTAAACCGGCGGTTCCGTACGCAACATACACTTTTCCGTTTGCATAGAACGGCAAGTACGCCGAACCGGATGGCGCCGCCACTGCTGCAAGAAATGAGGATGTTGTCGGTGATGATGGATTTGAAACATTGATGGCGCTGACACCCGGTGCCGGATTTCTATTCGCTACAAAAATGTGCCCTGTGGGAGTTCCGCCGACTGATACGGCACCATAATATAATGATGCGGCACGCCCGGTGGTCTTGATCTTACTTGTAAATACCGGTGCAGCAGGATTTACAACGTTATAGATCATAACACCGGTATCGCCAACTGCTATGTATCCGTAATTGCCGTCAAAAATAATTCTTGCTGTTCTAAATCCCGTAGGAATTTCCATAACGTTTACAGGGTTTGCAGGGTTTGTAATATTAACAACTGCTAACCCAGCATCATAATTGCAGACATAGGCATACCCCGATCTGACATTGAGGTACTGATGATATCCTCCGTAACCGTCAATCCTGCCGACGTATGTCGGTGCTGCAGGATTAGTAATATCAAGGATATGGCTCCTCGATCCAGCCGCGATGTATGCATATTGCCCTGAGATGACAACGCTTTCGCAATATTCCAAACTGTCAATTGAAATGACAAGAGATGGGCTTGACGGTGTGGCAATATTGTAAACCTTGAAACCTGCGCCACCCGCGGCAACATAAGCGTATGTACCGCTTGTGGCAATTCCCTCGATTGTCGTTCCGGATGCAACCTCCACGGTTGCCGTGAGTGAGGGTGTGGTGGGATTCTGTACATTAATCATCCACATTTTTGTCCCGCCGGAAACGACGAGGTACTGTGTACTGCTTATCGATGTACGGACGAGGTCTTCAACAACGTCGGACAGAATCACGCTCCCGATTTTTACGGGAGATGAAGGATTTGTAAAGCTGGCGATTTGAATCTTATTGCCGAGTCCGTAATAGACAACCGAACCGGCAGCAAAAACACCTTTTGATTCACCTTCACCTTTTCCGTAGTTCCCGATCAACGTTATGTTGTTTGATTCTTGTGCAAGCCCATTAGTACCGGATACAATCATTACCAGCAGTACTGTTGCAAAAAGGGTAAAAGTTTTCATCTGTACCTCCATTTATAATGTGATGAAGTATTGATTCAATCTTTATCCGGAGTGTTCCGTTACCGAAACTGCATATGTAGAAATAAAATTCTCGATTTCTTTTCGTGTTGGTGCCGAGATTTGCGCTCCCATTCTGGTCACCGAAATCGACGCCGAGGCTGTCGCCATTTTCGCAGCCTCGTCAACAGACATTCCTTCGGCAATAAATGCGGCAAGAGAGCCGCTGAATACATCTCCCGCACCGGTAGAGTCGATGGATCTGACCTTGAATGCAGGGATCAACTCCATTGAATTCTTCGTGCCGATGAACACACCTTTCGGTCCAAGCGTCATGAGAACTGTCTGAACTCCGAAATCAAAAAACTTTTGTGTAATCAATCGATAACTTTTTTCATCGGTCGCCTTAATCCCGGTGATCATCTCTGCTTCCACTTTGTTCGGTGTGATAATGTCAATCTCCTGAAGCAATGCGGAGTCTAGCGTTTGCGCAGGTGCCGGATTCATTATCACTGTGGTCCCGGTCGTGTGGGATTTTTTGATCGCA
>JACPGG010000009.1:0-8208 GCA_016182545.1 Ignavibacteriales bacterium | reverse complement strand
ATATCTCCTTCTCTGCTTTTTCGATATCCTCGGGCCCTAATCGCGCGTTGGCACCGGAAGCCACGACGATACTGTTCTCTCCCCGTTCATCGACAACGATGAACGCCACTCCGGTGGGAACTTCGACGTCTTGGAAAACAAACCGAGTATCGATCTTCTCGTCATTGAGTCTCTGAATACAATCCTTACCGAGTACGTCGTTGCCGACCTTTGCAATGAAACAGACATCCGCACCCGTACGTGCAGCAGCAACGGCTTGGTTTGCACCTTTCCCTCCGCCTCCTTCAGAAAATATTCCGCCAATGATCGTTTCTCCGGGGCGGGGAATCCTCCCCGTCTTGATCCTGAGATCAGTATTGTAACTACCGACAACAACGACTTTATTTTTCATGTATTATAATATTCCAAGGGATTTTTTTGAAACCACATTAATACGAAAAACCGACTGAAAACATATGCGCTTGTGTTAATTCACTGAAATCGACATATGCATAATGCACCGAAACGACTGTTTCGCCAAGGACATAGTTAATACCGGCACCGAACGTGAATCTCTGGACATCATAATTGAATTTGTAGCCGCCCCGAACGAAAAACATACTATCAAAGCAATAACTCGTACCGATATGAAATTTTTCTTTGCCGTCATTGGGATGATCGCCTTCGACAACCACAGTCATCAGATGTGGACCGTCGCTGTCGTCGAAAAAATCCATCGCGATGCCAGCACGAAAATCGAGCGGCATTCTGATATTGTCAGATTCCGTTTGGTACTCTTCGCTCCATCCTCCGAACCTCGAATCCGGACCAAAATTTCTTGCGGTGATCGCAATGCGTAAACTTCTGAATCCAGTGTAGTACATCGTTCCAAAATCCAGCGACCAATTGTGCATGGAGAGTTCAGCGATCTGTTGTTGCACCCAACGGACATTCCCCCCCACTGAAAGATTGTCCGTGATCTTTCGTGCGTACGAAACTCCGGCAGCGACATCATTTGCTGTGAACATGTTGCCTGTCACCAACGGGGATGTACCGTTCGTACCTGACGGTGCATTGATTGTTTCAGGAATATCCCCGTAATCAAGCATCGCAATACTCGCGCCGACGACACCGACATCACCGAGATTGAGTGCGAACGCTGCTGATTGATGGCTAATATCGGCAACCCATTGAAGGATGTTGAATTGAACATTGTAATTTTGCACGTCGGAAAGGGCGGCGGGATTACCGAATACTGCACTTGCATCTCCCTTTGAAATTGCGGTGAAGGCACCTCCCATCGATGCCTGACGAGGATCTCCGTTGATCTTCAGGAATTGCCAACCGGATTGACCGACCCGTTCGATATCTGTTGGCGGAATTCCTGATTGCGCATGGATACGTACAAGCATCATGAAGAAGGTTCCAATGATCGAATAGATTGATTTATTGAAGCAGTTCATTGACGACATTCTCCATTACTTTATAATGGCAAGTTTTCCGATGTATGATTCACCGGTGTGTCCCGGAACGAGAGATTCGACTCGATACAAATAAATGCCCGGCGCAATGCCAAGGGTCCACTTGTTCAATTGATAATCCAAACGCTTGATGCTTCCCCATGCTTCGCTTCCGCTCCCGTCATCATGGTTGATCTCTTGAACAACATCGCCGGTAAGCGTATAGATTTTAATTTTGCACTTCGCTGGGATGCCGATAAATTCCATCCGGTACCGTTCTCCTGTCCCGCTGAGATTGCTGTGCTGGCGAAAGGGATTGGGTACGACATAGACATTCTTTGGGAATTCCACATTCGGTCCGCGCAGTGGATACACAGGAAAACGAGTATTGTTCACTTTGCCGCTTTCGTTCCCCTCTGTGTCATAGCTCGTCACACAATAGTAATTCCCGACACCGAACGGCAAATCTCTATCGACGAACCGTACTTTCCCATTGACAAGTACGATGGAATCTTTTTTTATGTCGGTAACAAGTGACCATGGACCGATTGTAAAGTACGTAGAACGATAAATTCTGAACCCTACAAAATCATTCACATTCGTGATCGGATCTTTATACGTCGTTGGAATTGGGGGCCATTCAATGATGATCTGACCGGGTTCGGTTGATATCGAGAGACTGTTTTCACCGTCGGACGGCGTTGGGGGCGGATGAACCAAAGGGAGATAATTGTTTGTGAACAATTTACGTGCTGCGCGCAGGTTTGCGAGCATTGAATCACGTGATGCCGTCGCCATTAAATCGATATTTGGAACGCCCCCTTCAACGATCTTTACGCGATCCATTTCTCCCATCACTTCGGCGTACACAATTCGTACGGACGCGAACGGCGTTAGTGATAAAGGTCCTACACTCACCAAAAATTCCGGACGACGTTCAAATTTGTTCCCTCCCTCTCCCCCCAATGCACGAGCTGAATCCCACGACACGCGCGGTTGCTGGTGCGTCATGACTTCTTTCACCCGCGCATGGGATGACGAGCCCTGAATGAACATCTGATCGACTGTGCTTGCACCTTCCGTCAATCCTTGTCCGGTATGCTCAAGGATGTTCTGAAATATGTTGGCGCCGGCAGAATCCAGCACGGCAACTGTGAAATATCCCGCCGCATCGAGTTCATGTTCACGTATCCCCTGTTGATAGATATCGCGTGCATCGCCGATGTCGCCGCGCTGCGGACCAACTCCAAAATTATAGACGATCGGAACTTCATCCTGAAATCTAAATCGTTGGTGATCATAGAAATAAAAAACCTTCTCCGTCGGATCCCAGCCGTATTTTTCATCTCCTCTGCTCCCCGATCGTTGAGTCATCCGCAAGCCGTACCGCATACCGAAATACATTGAATCGACGGATGACAACTCGTTATTGGTGATAGTCACTTCATGGATAATGAAATCGCTTAATCCCGGATAACTCCATACCATGCTGCGCCGTGATATATCAACATTCAAACCATTCACATGGTGAGCTCCGGTGACGATCTCTTCTCCGGCAATACCAATGTTTTGGAGATTATAATTTCTTGTCAACGTCGCTTCTTCGATCGGGAAAACATCCTGCCCCGAAGGGAAAAACCTAGAGTTGATCGTGTACGATGATGCAATATTATCCCGCACTCCGTATAAGGCATAGCCGACAGCCTCTGCATAGTTTAAAGCGTCGCCAGCGTTCGTTCCTTTTGAATATCCGGGATAATCCAAAGTGTGGAATGCATTGTGCGTTTCAGTGGGATCGCCGTACTGGAGCGAATTCCAAACTGTCGCCCAGAGTTTACCACGCTTCAACGTCTGTTTCCCCCACGTGATCTGCCCGTTCAGTGTCTCCGATGAAATCAACACAATAAAAAGAAAGAGAAGATATTTTTTCATTGAAATGCGTTTGATCATGATTCGAGTTTAAAATTTGAGAGTGATTTGAAAATAGATCCTGCGCGGCGGTACTTCATACGAATACCATTCCCAAATATTCGGTTCCGAAAAATCGTACGTTTTAGGAAGCCGTTCGCTGTCCGGTAAATTCGGATTTTCCATATACCGAGCAAGGTCGTCATCATATAGTAATCGCAGGAATTTTAGATCAAATACATTCTTTACATCCACGCTGAGCTCCGTCTCCAGACCGAACAAGTCGAATCCTTTTGTCACTTTCAAATCGATCTGATAATAATTGAACCATCGCATATTGTTGGGTTCAGTCGATTGATCTCCCGGGGGATGGTATGTGTACTGGTCTCCGGTTCTCCACCAAAAATTGGAATAGATGTTGATGTCGCTGAATGGTCTCACTCCTCCAAATTCTGGTCCTTCGTCTTTGGCGATAGAAAAATTTGCCCACCCTTTGATCCGCTGGTAGTTTCCCCACGCTCCCCGTCCTTGGCGCAGACCCTTCGGGATATTGATATTTGTTGAACCCGGTTCATACAATCGGCTGAAACCGACCTCCCCTTCAAACGACCAATAAACCTCATGGCTTAATCCGAAATTGAACATGCCGTCAAATCTTGAATCCACTTTTGTTTCGATCCCACGGACATCGGAATACCCCGCATTGCTCACCATTAATGCTTTTGTAGAGATTGATGAAGTTAGAGCAGGATAAACACCGGTGATAACTTCCGCTTCGCGCGATGCATCTTTGTAATACCCGGTGACGTCTACTTTGATCATATCAGCGATATTGTAGTCGATCCCAAGCTCATACTGGATCGTACGTTCGTACCCAAGTTTAGCATTGCCGTAATATCCCTGCCATTCGTCCATATAGGTGGGTTGTTTTGCGTACGGATTGAGAACACTATCCTTCACCGTCGTTTCATTCCGGAAAGGAAATCCGAACATCTTCGTCCAAGACGGTCTTTGGTAAAAATGCCCGTACACAAAATGGAGCACTGCATTCTCGCTCATCGGATGAGAAATACCGAGACGCGGCGCGATTGCCAACTGCAGTTTCGTCCTTTCGCGTTCTGGAGTTCCGGGTATTCCGACCGGTGTGCCGGGTTCATGACCCGGTGTGCCTGGTTGGATCGCCAGTGGATCATACATATTCTTCGGCGCGTTCCGATTTTGATTGAAGAAATCGCTCCGGACGCCGATGTTTACGATCAATCCCGGGAATTCTATTTTATCCTGTACATACATATTCCCTTCGTACGGATTTCCATCGAACACATTCATTTCATTCACACGATTGGCTCTGGACTCAGCGGCAAAATTTTCGTAATAAAAATCATGCGATTTGAACGTGAAGCCGGCTTTAATATTATGTGTTGTCGTAACCTGATTCGTGTAATCACCTTTGATCTGATAGGACTGGGAAAAATTTTTTGTCCATGTATGGTAATATGCTTGTAATGTGTAACGCGGATGCATTGAAACCTGATCGGCAAGCCATAACGTATCGGGAACTCGACCATCCCGATCCGAACGATCCATTCTGTCTTTTAAATAACTGATTGTTACCTCGTACAACGACCTCTCGTTCAGTACGTGCGTAATTTTACCGTAGAGTTGAGACCAGCGTCTGTATTCCGGCCATTGACGGAACGGTGCACCGAAAAGATTATATTTCGCCCGCGCATACTGTTCATCGATTCGCATAGGGGCGAGCCAACCTGCCTCCTGTCCCATTTCGGAAGTGTTGAAGTTGGTCGAGGTGTAATCGGCGCTTTCGTATCCGCCGACAAATCCGCCAAGACGAACTTTGAATTCAGGCGAGAATTTGTAGTTGAGATATCCTTGAATATTGAATTCGGGATTGTATGGTATCGCTTGCGGGAATATGCCGACTCCCTGTTTGAATCGGCCCGATGCCAGAAAACTCAACTCTTCGGTTACACCTCCAATTAAGGTTCCTTCATATTCGTACTCAGGACGGTTGGCATAATTTCCCATCACATCATTGGGCGTCGTTTGTTTGCGCCATGCAAGAAGCAGTGAATCCGGGTTCATGGTATAATACCGACTGTTTTCATCCTGCGATTCACGGATCCAATACTCTATTCCTGTACTTACATAATCATTGTTCTGCTTACTATACATATTCCTTCCAAAATGATAGACACCGGCGGGACGCATGCGCGCAAGGAATGTCCCATGTATTCCCTCGCCCGCTTCTTTGGAAACAATATTGACAACCGCCGACCTCCCCTCACCGTACTCCGCATTATAACCGCCCGTAAGGACCGATATTTGTTCAATCGTTGAAGTATTAAACCCTGAATAATTATCGGATACCAATCCGGAGTTGACTGAAAGATTGTCGATCATATACACCGCTTGCACAATGGAACTTCCGCGAATATATCCTCGTGTGGCTCCACGTTGCCAAGCAAGATTTGAATTGTCACTGAAAATTCCTGCTTGACCTTCCAATACGTCTTTGATTGCAAGTGCACCCGAGTTCTCCAACATCGCGCTCGTTACAATCTGTTCGCTCGCTGTAAGATCTTTATCAACGACAGGGCGTTCTGCTACAATATTCACCTCATCTCCCTCAATCAGTGACGTTTCAAGTTCGAAGTTTTTTGTGGTTGTTCTATCAATAATCACCGAGACATTGGTGCTATTAACCGCTTCATACCCCAATAGTGACGCCGTTAATGTGTATGAACCCGGGGGAATGTTTAATATAAAATAGTCTCCATTGATGTCAGTTGAGGCTCCTAATTTCAATCCCTTCACTACCACATTTGCACCAATCAATGGTTCGCCGTTTGCCCTGTCAATTACTTTCCCGGCAATCTTTCCGGTATTTCCCGACCAGCATAGAACAGCAACACTTATGGTCAAGACGATGGAGTGGAGAATTTTTTTATACAATTGTGTCAACAAAGATTTCATCCGACTATGCATGATGGAATTGATTTATTGTTTCTTTGTAATGTGAGTAATATTCGACAGCGCAGATAGACGTGCAACAGAGTTACGAACGTTCAATTTTGGCTCCAGCAAAACTTTCCTTCTCTCATCATCGGAATTTCTCATACGCCGATACAACATAGCAACTGCCATTTCGCACATCTTGGTTATCGGCTGCTCAATAGCAGTCAAAGCCGGAGATAAATACGATGTAAAGACCGGATCGTCAAATGTTACGAGTGATAAGTCTTTCGGAATGCTAACTCCATTTTCTCGGCACGCTTCAAGTGCACCAAGGGCAATGAGATCGCCAGCAGTAAATATTGCAGTTGGTGGGGAAGTTAATTTCAGCAAGTGTTTCGTTTCAAGGTACCCATTGAGAGACCGAAAATCGTCGCCGACAATGAGATGTTCATCAATTTTTATTTCAGCCTCGTCCAATGCCTGCTTATATCCCTGGAGCCGTGTTTCGTTCGCGTACGTACCGGGTAATCCTTGTATGAATGCTATGCGGCTGTGACCTTCTTTAATTAGATGGTTTACAGCAAGCAGTGCTCCCTTGACATTATCCACGCTGACCGAGTCTATATCAAGAAAATCAAAACAACGGTCTATCATTACCAATGGAATCTTTGCTTCTCTTACTTTGTGAATGTGAGAGAACTCTTGACCGACCGATGCGATTATCAAACCGTCTACTCTTTTTTCCAACAGACTTTTTATAGCAGAACGTTCAATTGAAATATCTTCGTCAGTGTCATACACAATGAAATTATATCCACCCTTACGTAATTCTCCTGCGAGACTTTTAATGACTGCTGAAAAAAATGGGTTTGCGATATCTGGAACTATGACTCCGATTTCGAACGTCTTTTGCAATCGTAGCCCGCGGGCAAGCGTATTAATTCTATATCCCATTTCTTTCGCAACACTCTTTACCTTCTCTTGTGTCTCATCGCTTATCTTATACTTTTTGGTATTGTCGTGTAACACGCGCGATACTGTGGATACCGAGACCCCTGTTTTCTGAGCAATATCTTTTAATGTGGAGGACATAATTTTGGATTAAGGGGTTAATTAATGGCAAAAAAGTCCGATTTTGATAGATCAATGCAATCGTTTGTTAGTATCATTTAATTAATTACTGATTCTCCATTGATTACGAATGCAATCGTTTGCACAACATATGGAAATATAATTTCGCTGTCAAGCTAAATAACTCCGCTGCCTAAAAATCGAATAGAGAATAAAGGTGTTGAAATTTTGGAGACAAATAATATGGAGCGAAGACAACGCCAGACTCCGTAAATGAAAGTGAGTGGCTGTTTAATGTTTGTAAACAACATGTGACTCTGTTAAGCAATTAGAATTTTAATTTTTCCTATCAAATCAACTGACAAATCCTGGAAGTAAATAAGTAAATTTTCTTATTCCGCCCCTTGTCCAACCTAGATGCAAGTACACCACTCCTCAAATCAACGATAATCGATCACGTAATAGTTTATTGTGGCTAACTATAGTTTCACAAAATAAGGTAAAATCAAAATGTATTTTATTGTCCCGTATGGGAATTGTTTTCCCAATTTAGAAGCAGACACTTGTTAAATTGCATTTTGTTTGTGTCTACTTATAACTACTTTCAACAGGTTTGTGGAACGTATGAAGCAAAGCGAGTCTTGGACAACTTATAACCGCCATAAGCGATCATAAAAACATCTTTGATAATTACCGTTTGATTAGTATATGTGAATTGTAATTAAGCAAAAATTATTGAGGAAAAATTGACCAAAACAATAGATTTATCAAAACAAATAAAAATTATAAAAGCTAAATTAATTTTACTATAAAT
>JACPGG010000074.1 GCA_016182545.1 Ignavibacteriales bacterium | reverse complement strand
TTCATTGTTCGCATGCATCACGGAAACGACCGCAGTCTGCGGAGTAATCAATTTCTGCAACTCATCAACATTGATCTTGCCTTGTGTATCGACCGGCACGTATGATATGCGGAATCCCAAAGATGCAAGATATTCTACGCAATCCAACACGGCGTGATGTTCGACCGCGGAAACGATAATATGATCTTTTCTTGCATCTCTTCGTTGAGCAAGCGCCGTTCCAACCAGTGCATGATTGTCCGCTTCGGTACCGCCGCTGGTAAAAAAGATCTCAGATGTTTCGGCACCGATATTTTTTGCAATCAATTCGCGACACTCCTCCAATACAACTTTTGCACGACGCCCAAACGCATGCACTGAGGAAGCATTGCCGTACACTTCGTTCATTGCGGCTGCAACAACCTCGCCAACACGAGCATCAAGCGGCGTCGTTGCCGCATAGTCCAGATAGATATGTGAACTGGTATATATCACGGAAAAAATATACGTTTAATTTTAGAAGATGCAAAATGACGGTTAAAAAACAAAAAGGTGAAACACCATGCGTGCTTCACCCCTGTTTCATGATACATATCAAGACTATTTTTTCGACCGTTCTTTCTGCCCTTCACGCATTATATCGCGGATATCGCGGGCAAAACTTCGTTCAAAGATCAGATATTCTGCAATTTGCTTTGTGGTGAGTATATCTTTCAATTCCGTGAGATATTTCGTCTTTGCATCCAGGATCTTCTTTTCAATCTCGATGAGGTCATTGAATGATTTTTGGAACTCGCTTTCAGATGCACCGTCATTTACTTTTTCTTCCAGCTTATCAATGATACCCTTCCGTTCCTCTTCAAGACTCCGGACGCTTTCACGATGTTGATTGTACCGCGTCACAAGCTTCAAGCCTTTCTCCTCTTCCAGTTTCAATGCTTCAAGCATTCGGACTTTCTTGAAACTTTCAAGGCGTTCCAACGGGCGTTTACCCATTTGACCGCGCATTTGTCCAAAGACAGTCACGGAGCAGATGATAAACAACAATATCCATTTTTTCATAGTGTTCTCCATTAACGAACTAATCCGGTATTGAGATGTTGCACGATCAAGTCAACATCCTGTTCATCCAGTTGAGATAATATCTGTGAATCCGATACAACATTATCATACAGCGATGACGTGGTCAGCAATTCTTCCGCCAGCATCTGTTCATTTCCCGATGAAAATACCGATGACGTGGAACCTGTTGAAACTCCAAATGGAGTCCCTGTTGCGATCAATTGTTCCACCTCCCCCTGCTCTGCTTCATGAACAATCGATCTCAATACCTGCATCGTTGTATCAGGCAGGAGAAGATTATATAATCCGAATAACGATAAAATGACAACCGCAACCGAGAGAGGCGCTGCCAGTTTCTGTAACCATAAAGGAACTACGAACAAGTGATATGTCTTTCGCCGGTCAATGTTCTCTCTCAGCCGCGGTAAGAAATTTGAGAAATAATAGCTGGAGATATCTTCCTCTTCATCACGCTGCAAGGATGCAAACGTTGATTGCAACAATTCAAGATCTTTGCGCAACGGATACGATTTTTTGAGCTCCGTCTCGATCAGCTTTTTTTGGGAGCTGTCCAGCGTTCCTTCAGCGTAGTCGATCAACAACCGGTATAATTCATCTCGATTCATTCTTCAAATACTCTCCTATCTTTTTCACAGCATGGAAATAATTCGCTTTTAACCCACCGACGCTCGTATGCAGAATTTTTGAGATCTCCTCATACGGTAATTCTTCATGGTACCGCAATACAAACACTTTCTTCTGCTTTTCCGGAAGCGTTTCGATCGCTTCGCGGATCAATGCCCTGCGCTCATCGCTCTCCAATTTTTCTTGCGGATTCTCGTCATGCGAACTGACATGCATCACCTCTTCATCAAGCGAGAACGTCCTCCGTAATTTCTTTCTCCGTATCTCATTCAGCGACAGATTGATCGCGATCCTGTAGATCCACGTGTAGAAACTCGAATCGCCCTTGAACGACCGCAACGATTGATATGCTTTGATGAAGACATTTTGAGTCACATCATCGGCATCATCATGGTCCGCTATCATCCGACGAACGATCCAATAAATCTTTTCCTGATAACGAAGCACTAATTGATTAAATGCTTGTTCATCCCCGTTCTTAAAATTCTGAATCAGAGTCAATTCATCAGATGGATTCATTCAGTATGACTTTTTGACACAAAAAACCATGTTCAAGTTTAACACTCAGTACATATTGTACCGAATGCCGATAAATGCATCCAGTTTTGCTGTATAATCTGTCGCGCCGGCATTCACTTCACTGCTATATCGGGATTGCAGCAGTTGAAAATCGACATTCATATCACGGACTACTTCATAATTTCCGACAAGACCAAACGATTGAGATTTTGTCCGCGGGCTGTACAAGAATTCCGGTGTCGGAAGTCTGTATTGACTGATGGTGGGTAGTTTGCCGCCTTTCCTCCAGGTTTCCAGTTGGAAGCCGAGTCTCAAATTTCGTGAAGGTTGATACATACCCTGGACGAACAATAGGTCCGCATTCTGCCCGAGCCAATGCCCCATATCGACAGAATGACTTTGGAATGTCACTTCGGGATATTTATGATTATACACCCAGGGATTGAGTCGTGTGTACTCGATCAAGAGTTTTGTATCCGGCAGAAATGTATCGTATGCACGGGTTCCGACCGTGAATCCGAGTTGATTACGCTGTCTGTCGGAGCGATAAAAATCTTCGGTCGAAAATTCGTCGATAAAAAGTGAGAGATAAAAATTATACTGTGGAACGAGATTTAGATCCAGACTTAGAAACAACTGAGAATTATCGGTATCATACCCCCAATGCTCCGCAGCTTTGAAGAACATCACCGGAATCAAATAGATCAATTCCGGATCTCTGTTGCCGTACACTTGTGACTCGCCAACTGCAATATCAACACCGTCCCATGGAGTAAACTCAAGTATATGTGCAGCAAGATATTTTTGTTTGTTAACGCGCCGAAAACCGGTCGGAGGCGGGATATCCGGCAACTGATACGATCGTGCGGAATCAATGATATCTGAGAACAACCATGCGTGAAGATATGTGAAACTAATATTGTCCCCGAGTTCCGCGCGCAATTTTATTTGCGGATAAGAGGGAGGTTTATTTGAAAGAATAATAGTGCCCCGTTCCCCGCTCCCCCAGACGTTCGGCATTTTTTCCAATGACAGGGTGACAAAACCCGCGTCGATATTCACCTGCGTTTCAATGGTACTGTACTCGAAGAATCGACCTGCAAAAGTGCGCGATGGAACTTCGGCGGGAATTGGCGACAGAATTCTTTGCGGATCACGGAACGATCCGGCTTCATGGTTATCTCGAAAATAAAAATAAGTTCCGACATTCTCACCAATGTAACCGTACGTAAAAGCACCGTTGGATGTCACTGTTGTATATTTTCCGTCGCCGCGTGCGTGGTACGTGTATCCGCCGCTTACATTGAAATTAAAATTTCCTATAGTGCTTTTGTATTGATACGGATGCCAGCGTTCCTCAATAACATTCTCATACCCTACGTTCACGAGTTCCTGATAAAACTCTTCTTTGTAGAAGTATTGCTCTTCTTGTTCAACGTCGGTTATCATGTGTGAGGTTGTATCTATTTGGACGAGGAATCGTGCAATCGTTTCACGCGTCATCGGTTTTACTTCATCCCGATAACCGACGATAACCTGCTTTGCTTCCATCTTGTCCAGATATTTATAGACTTGATGCGTCGGGGGAAGGTATACTGACTGTGCGAAAAGATATACCGGAAAGAAAAATAAAATTATTTTTTTCATCAATAATTTAAGCCTTATGGAATGGGGCTGTTAATTTATTTTTGAAGACATGACATCGACGAACTTTTTTGCCATGACTCTGGGACGAGTGATCGCCGTCCCGACGACGACTGCATATGCACCGCGCATCAACGATTCCTTCGACTGTTCGGGCGTCCAGATCCTTCCCTCGGCAAGCACAGGTACTTTTACACCGCGGGAAAGTTGTTCGATCAAA
The DNA here is from genome assembly GCA_016182545.1 of Ignavibacteriales bacterium. Lineage (GTDB taxonomy): Bacteria > Bacteroidota > Ignavibacteria > UBA10030 > UBA8401 > SpSt-333. The sequence continues at coordinate 50,066 of JACPGG010000074.1, read as the reverse complement.
ACAAAATCGGGTGCATCGGGTGAGAACTTCATGGTGTAATCGGTATAACCTGAAAGTGTTGTGGCAATACCGTCGGCGCCCATTTCAGCGGCACGTACGCCCTCCTCAAAAGTTGCAATATCCGCAATAAGCGGAATATTGTACCTGTCCCGCACTTCATCAAAGAATTCAATCCCGTCCAATCCATTTGGTCGTTTACGCGGAGTAACATCGAGCGCAACAATATCCGCTCCTGCACCGATGATCTGTTCAATATCCTTATGATCGGGAGTAACGCAGATCCATCCGTTCTCATATTGCCCGTCAATAATTCCTATCAACGGAAGATCGACTGCTCTTCGGACTGCTTTAATATTTTCAATCCCCTGCGTCCGGATTCCGACGGCTCCGCCAAGTTGCGCCGCTTTTGCAAACTTCGCCATCATATCAGGATGGTTGAACGGATCGCCTTCCTCTGCCTGACATGAGACGATGAGTCCGTGTTTGAGTTTTGCAATGAATTCATTCATACGATTGTCCGATTAATGAGAGCCGCTGACCCGAATTCAGTGTAATATTTCCCAAGATATCCTTTTCAATCCGATGTCGATCGGACCTGAGATATGAACGTGTAACAGCCGGGCGTCGCGGGAAGCAAACGATCGATAATCTCCAAGTGCCTGAGCATTTTTCAATGTCTCAAACGAGAATACTTCTCCGGGAATTGTAAGATCATCCGGCTCATCAGCAGTTATCAGAAGAAATATTCCGTTCGATTTTCCTCCCTTATGCAATTGACCTGTTGAATGCAAATACCGCGGTCCGAAACCAACTGTCACGGGAATCCCGAATACTTTTACCAATTCTTCTCTGAGAGAATACAGTAATTTTTCATTGAGCGTATTTTGATCTATGTAGGCGAGCAAGGCAATGTAATCCTCACCTTTCTTCCCGGTGAAATGTCTCTTTAGTATATGTGATACGGATGATACGGGTAGATTCGATGCATATGCCGGTTCAGCAAATACGTTCAGCACGCTGTCAGTGAAGATGTTGTTGTTCGCGGGGAGTTTTCCGTTTTTTTTGAATTCTTCGATGACGCGTACCGTGTTATCTTTACTCTCTTTTACATTCGGTTCATCAAACGGATTGATCTTCAAAACAACTGCGGATATAGCCGTTGCAAATTCCCACAAAAAGAATTGCGATCCAAGTTCATATACATCTTTAAGGATTATCGTTGCATAGGGAATTCCGCGGTTTGCCAATTCCTTTTGAAGAGCGGAATACGTATGCGAATAATTTTCGAGAATGACAAAAACGAAGAGGCGGTCGGCACCAAATTGATTCGCATCGAATCTATCGGGAAGGATCTCCCCTTCGATCGGTAAAATACCTTTCCCCTCTTTCCCCGTGCTTTCGGCAACCAATTGTTCCACCCAATATGCAAATGTCGATATTTCAGGGGACATTATAAACGTAACTTTGTCCACTCCCTCATTATGTGCTTCACCCATCAATAATCCTATTTGAGCAGCAGGATTTTGGACGGTCTCAAACTTGGATTGCTTCCTCATCTCATCAGCCGACGCAAGCATTTTTTTTATATCCATCCCTATAAGTGCCATTGGCACAAGCCCAAAGTATGAAAGAGCTGAATATCGACCTCCGATATCTTCCGGATTAAGAAAGATCTTTCGAAACTGTTTCTCTTTTGCGATGCTTTCCATTTTCGTATTTGCGTCCGTCACGGCGATAAAATTCTCACCCGGATTCCTCTTCACAGAACCGACACGATCGTAGAAATATTGATAGAACATATTCGTTTCGGTCGTGCCCCCTGATTTGCTGGCAACGATAAATATCGTGGCTGCAAGATCAATTTGTCTTTCTATGCGCAGCACTGATGTCGGGTTCGTGCTATCCAAAACCAGCAACCGGGGAAATCCCGTTACTGATCCAAATGTTGCACGACAAACATCAGGACAGAGACTGCTACCTCCCATTCCAAGCACAACAATGTGTTTGAACCCGGCAGTTTTAATTTCGTCGGCAAACGAAATTAAACTGTCCGCATTCTCTTTCATAAGGTCTATGCTTGTCAGCCAGCCAAGCCTGTTGAGGATCGATTTTTTGTGCACTTCCTCACTGCGCCATACTGTGTGATCTTTTTCCCACAGGCGTTTGATGATAGAATGTGTCGCGAATGATGTAAATTGATTATTGAGATTGTCCTGAAGTTGACCGGATTGAATTGAGATTGAAGGCATAGGTATTTCTATTTTTCCTTGATGATTACAAAAGAATATACCCAAACTTGCATAAAATAAAAACAGCGACCACATGGTCGCTGTTTTTGTCCAATTTACCGTATTCCTTACGGTATTCACAATCCAAAATGTACGTTCACATAAAAACTTCTGCCGCGAGTTGCAAAGCCTTTGATATCGGAATATTTTTTGTCGAAAATATTTTCGATCCTTCCGCTGACAGTTACATTGTCGTCAAATGAATACCTTTGGGAAAAATCAATCAACAGGTAACTCTCAACGGGAGCACTGCCCAATGCACCGAACGGTCCAAGTTTCGGGTCAAAGAATACATCATATCGCTCGCCGACAATTCGACAATCCAGCCGAAGAGCAAGATCTGAAATCGGTCGGTATGTTCCTACCAAGTTTGCTGTCACAGGCCTGCGAATCAATGTTGAAGACTCAACTTCTCTGTTCAGGAACGCTCCGTTGTTGAACAATTGAACATGGTGATTCGATGTGTGGGTGGTATTGATTTCGGCAGGAGCGTATTGCAATGTTCCGGTGATGTATGTGAAATTGCACGCAAAGGATATTTGCTTACTGATCGTAGAATGAAATGTCGCCTCAAAACCGCTGGTCGTCACTTTTCCGACGTTCAAATATGTATCCCCTCTGTAGTCGTCCCGCAGAAAATCGTTGCCGAGCGTATCGACACCGATTGTGCCGTCCCACAGGTAAACATACTCAATGGAATTACTGACTTCAGTCGTAAAATATGCCAGCGAAAACCGAAGATCATCATCGATCGACATTTTGTAGCCGATCTCGAACGATGAGGATTTTTCGGGCTGCAGATTCTTGTTTCCTCTCGTTATTGGTGAGGTATAATATAAATTGGGGGCGAATAATTGGTACAATGACGGAGCAGTGAATCCCGTTGAATGCAGGGCATACAACAATCCCCCCTCGAAAATTCTGTAGGAAGGATTAATCTCATATGTAACGTTTGTCCCATACGCATCATGTTTGTTCAATCTTCCTCCAATGCCGAGAGAGAGATTATTTAACGATCCATCAATAGCGGAACCATCAACTTCAAACCGTACAAAGAAATTCGTGAGCGCCGATTGCAAGTTCAGTGTATCCAGATTTGTTTTTGATTCAAATATTCCGAACGAACTCCAGGAGAAGATGTACGACTGAACATTCATCGTTTCCTTATACTGTCCTGCACCTATAACCCCTTCGATACCGACGAATGACAGATTCGCTTGCAGTTCGTTTGTCAACGATGTGCCGGAATAATCATCTGTGAAGTACGTATGATCTGTACCGCCCGAGGCATCGACGAGCGATGAATCATTGACGGCACCTCTTTTCAAGTCTGAATAGCCGCCGATGTATTTCAATTCAACGTACGGATCGATCTGATACGCGGCGCCGTACGTGAAAAAATTCCGGTCGAATTTCAACGTATAGTTCTCGTCGTCAATAAATGCAGTTCTGTCGATATCAGTCTCTTGTGAATTTTTTTTGTACGAAAAATAAAAATCGCTTGTCTCATCGCTATATCCGATTTTCCCGATATAATCTTGTTTCGCGAAATCATCCTTATCTCTGTTCTTATAGGGAGAACCGGTCGTTGCAGTATCAACGGTGGCATCCAGTCCCTTGACAGAATAATTTTCGACACCGCCGGAAAGATATAAACCCGAAGTGTGCGAATAATTGATCAGCACATTTTCTGAATGCAAGAATGATCCGTGACCGAGGGTACCCGTTGTTCCGTTGAGATCAACATGCATGCCCGGAGTATTATTTTTTTTCGAAAGGATGTTGACTACTCCTCCAACCGCGGATGAGCCGAACAAGGTGCTGTGAGTCCCGCGGACTATTTCCAGACGATCGGTACCAAGCAATGACAGTTCAGAAAGATCGGCAACGTTATTCACCGTCGAAGGATCGGTCAATCGCACCCCGTCGACCATGATCGCTGTTTGATGGCTCCCTGCCCCGCGCATAAAAAGCGCTTGATTCATTCCCGGATTTTGTCCCGCACCAACAACGAATATTCCCGTTTGCAGTGACAATAACTCTCCGGTATTCTGATGCATAAAATCCTTGATCTGTGCATTGCTGATGACATCGACGCTGCGGCTGATGGCGTGAAGATTCTTTGCCGATCGTGTCGCAGAGATCATCACATCATCGAGTTGGAATACCGTCAGCGAATCATCGGCAATATCCCCATCTGCTTGTTGGGCAAAGGATATCCCTACAAGTACAAACGCAAAAAAGAAAAATGTCTTCATTGTATCTCCGGTTAACGCAATTGAATAATTGTGTTGAATAAAAAACCCCAATCTTCGGGATAAGAAAATTGCGGTTATTGGTCGTTAGTTATTGGTGGAAAAATACCAGTAACAAACAACGAATTACTAATTACCAAACTCACAGTTGCGGGTCAGCTCCCGATTTCCCGCCACGGAGGGCAGGTTACGGGATTCCCATTTTCATGGCGCGCATCGCGACACACCAACATCAATATGAAAAAGAACATATTTGAAGATTTTCCAAATCTAAAAGATTTGGAAAATCTAGGATAAAAATTTACACGTTTGTTGCTTCAGCTTTCGGCAAGTATTTCATCACTATTTCATATGCGCCAAACATCACACCCACATAGAACAGATCGCCCGCAAGAGTATTGCGGAAGAACGGTAGTGCCAGTGCGTAGCATTCGATCAATCCTGACAATGTCCGGGGATAGAGCAATTCGGAAAACCAAACACCAAAATTAGATATGATGAGGAATAACACCGAACTTGCAGTCGTGGTTGCTGCAATCGTTGCGATACTCTTCCGGGATTTGAGCCACATTCCCGCTCCGACACTGATGATGAAACTACCGTATACCCAGCCAATCCCGTCATAAAATCCGATGAAATAATCACTGATAAGCAGCGCAAGCAGCGGCAGCACGGGGGCAAAACGTTTATCGAAATACATCCCTCCGAACAATGCAATCGCCGTGATCGGCGCGAAATTCATTGGATGAGGAATCAAGCGGGATACAGCTGCAAGGGCAATAAGTGCCGTTCCCACCAAAAGTTGCATACGTGAATTCATACGATCTCCTGAATAATGAATGTCTATAAAACACAAACGTCCCGACAGGACGGGACGTAAAAAATTTTTCTTCAAAATTTTCTACCACCTCACGGTTATTGGTCGTTAGTTATTGGTGGAAAAATACCAGTAACAAACAACGAATTACTAATTACCAAACTCACAGTTGCGGGTCAGCTCCCGATTTCCCGCCACGGAGGGCAGGTTACGGGATTCCCATTTTCATGGCGCGCGTCGCGCCACACCAACACTGTTATCAAAAAGAACATGAACAACCGGGAGTAAGATACGATAAGAATGAGGGGATGTCAAGAAATTTTTCCGAATGCTTGCCGCATCCTGTTCATCTCACCCTTGGTGAAGAATCCAATGACAAACAAACTGATCATCCAGCCGCCAAACGTTATGAATTTAAGCGCGACTGACGCGTCAAATATTTTAATGATGCTAAATGCAACTGCTGCGGAAAGAATCAATTTACCGATGCGGACAAATTCGTATTCGATATGATAAAACTTCTGCACGATGGGATACAATGTTATTTCGAGCATTGCATACCCTATCAACGTTGCGATTGCGGCACCCATGATGCCAAATTGAGGCACTAAGAGGAATGTCATGATAATCTTTGATGCTGATCCCGCGAGCGATGTCGGCAAGAGATAGGCTGTTTTTTTTTCTATTTGTATTCCGGCGTTCAAATTGGTCCCTATGCCACTCATGATATAGCTCAACAGTACCAACGGCACGATCGACAGCCCTTCCCAGTACGGTGGAGGAAGTATATACCTCCCGAAGAATTTGTATTGAATGATATTCTCAAGGAAGAATGAGAGCGCGAGGAACACCGCTGAGCAGATCAAAAGATAGTACGTCATCACGCGTGAAAAGAGCTGTTTTGCATTCGGATCATTTGTATGCGACAAAAAGAAAGGACGCCATGCATACTCAAACATTCCGGTGATCAATGCCATAAAAATACCGAGCCGGTAATTCGCCTGATAAATTCCGACCGCAGAATCTCCCATAAGGAGCTTCAGAATTGGGCGATCGACAATTTGAAGCAGTACTCCGGATATGCTCACGGGCACGAGAGGAAGACCGAATTTGAGCAGCTCTTTGTACAGCGAAGAGTGAAATTTGAAATTGAATTGACGAATGATCGACGGCGCTAAAATTAAAAATGAAAAGACAGACGCCGCCAAATTACTGAAGAAGATTCCCTCTATTCCCCATCGCAAGTAATACACGGTGACGATATTGAGTATAATCGTCAGGACTATATTGAGCACTTTTGTGGAGGCAAAAAACATCGCTTTTCTTTGCAACCGTAACGCGGCGTATGGCACCAAAGCAAGCGCATCAAAGAACAAGATTCCCGATGTATAATACAAAAGCGTATAGAGTGATATGTCGATTTGAAATACCGATGTCAGCGGATCTGCACATGCGATCATCAGTACGGAGAGAATGATTGAAGCAGATGTTATCGCTATGAATGGCGTGCTGAAATTATCCTTCTCGTCTCCGACTTCTTTTGATGATGCAAACCGGAAATAGGATGATTCCATCCCGTAACTATAGAATATGGTGATGAATGCGATATACGAATAGATATTTGCGACAATTCCGTATTCGGCGGTCGTTAAGATGTTCGTGTAGAGCGGGATGAGAGCAAAGTTCAATAACCTAGCCAGGACGGTACTGATTCCGTAGATCGCTGTATCGGTCCCAAGCCGTTTGATTTGCTCGAACATGGTTATGAGATGTATTCCAATGAAATATCCAACGCCTTCGGAGAATGGGTCAACGCACCGACAGAAATGAAATCGACTCCGGTCTCCGCGATCTGCCGCACTGTCTGTAAATTCACCCCGCCGGATGCTTCAATTTCAAATTTGCCCGCAATTATTTTGACCGCTTCGCGCATATCTTCAAGAGAATAATTATCAAGCATAATACGATCGATCCCCCCGGTCGCAACGACTTCAGTTACTTGAGCGACGGAGGTTGTTTCAATTTCGATCTTCACTTCAATATTTTGATTTCGAAGATAGTCCTTGCAGCGCGCAATCGCATTTCTTATTCCGCCGGCTGCAGCAATATGATTGTCTTTAATGAGCACCATCGAATCGAGCGCGAACCGATGATTCACTCCTCCTCCGTCCATCACTGCCTTCTTATCGAGAACGCGGAGACCGGGAACTGTTTTGCGTGTATCGGTGATCTTTGCCTTCGTTCCTGCAACGGCGTGAACATACTTGTGCGTCAACGTCGCTATACCGCACATGCGCTGAAGAAAATTGAGAGCAACGCGCTCTCCCGTCAGCATGGTTCGCACGGGTCCATGCAATGATCCGATCGATACGCCGGATTGGACGAGCGAACCGTCCTGAACTGCAGGTTCGAATGTAATTTGACCGTCGACGATGCTGAAAATGATCTTCACGACATCGATCCCGGAAATGATCCCGCTTTCTTTTGCAATGAATTCTGCTTTACCTAATTGGTCTTCTGAGATGAGGGATTCGCTGGTAATGTCGCCGAATCCTATGTCTTCAAATAACGCGTGCTCGATCAACCGTCCGATTCGGCTGTCATTGAGGTAGTTATTTTCCATTGTGGTCGGGGAGTAGTATCGGTATGTCCTCTTTCACTTCATACACTTTCCAGCACACGGTGCATGTGAGGGTATTTTTTTTTGTGTCGTAGCGTAAATCCCCTTTGCATTGGGGGCAACAGAGTATTTCGATAAGTTCTTTTTTCAGCATAGTGTTAAAAATATTTCTGCATTAATTCTGTAAATTCTTTCGGCGGCTTGGCAGGCCGATTCGATAGTGAATTGAGAAATGTGTGGAGTGTATATCCGTCCACGATCAGTTCACTTTCGTTGTTCCGCCTGATCTCGTACTCGATCTTGATCCTGTTGGTGGGCATCTCTCGTACCATTGCTTTTACGTGAAGGAGATCGTCATACAATGCTGAACGGCGGTAATTGGCATGCGCTTCAATAACAATCACAAAGATCCCCATCTCTTCGATCTTCGCATACGGAAGTCCTATCGACCGTAACATCTCTGTCCTGGCTTGTTCAAAGTAGACAAGGTAATTGCCGTGATAGACGACCCGCATCCCATCGGTTTCTGCATACCGAACGCGGATATCTGTCGTGTGAGCAATCCCTTTCTCATTCATTCCACGCACCCATCTTGCAGAATTTTTCGATCCGTTTTTCTATGAGTTTGTCCGGTTTCATTTTCGACAGAGCTTTCAACTCATCGAGAAGTGTATCTTTCAAAATCATAGCTGCTTGCTGAAGATTGCGATGCGCGCCACCGAGCGGTTCGGGAATAATCCTGTCAACGATCTTTTGTTCCAACAGATCTGTTGCCGTCAACCGGAGTGCTTCCGCCGCTTGTTCTTTGAAATCCCAACTTTTCCATAAAATGGATGAGCACGATTCAGGAGCGATAACGGAATACCAGGTATTTTCAAGCATGAGCATTCTATCCCCCACACCGATCCCTAACGCGCCGCCCGAGGCACCTTCCCCGATGATCACGACAATGATCGGAACGGGAAGATGAGACATTTCGAAAAGATTTCTTGCGATCGCTTCTGCCTGTCCCCTTTCTTCAGCCTCAATACCGGGATACGCGCCGGGTGTATCAAGAAGAGTAATCACCGGTTTATTGAATTTGGCGGCAAGTTTCATGAAACGGAGCGCTTTGCGGTATCCTTCAGGATTCGGCATTCCAAAATTACGATACAAATTTGATTTTGTATCGCGCCCTTTTTGTTGTCCGATGATCATCACCGGCTGACCGTCAAGTTTCGCAAATCCGCCGACAATTGCTTTGTCATCGCCATAGAACCGATCTCCATGCAATTCCACAAAATCGGTTGTCATGTGCTGAATGTAGTCGAGCGTGTACGGCCGTTCGGGATGACGCGCCAATTGAACGCGCTGCCAGCGGGTCAGATTCGAAAAAATATTTTCACGAAGCTGATTCACTTTTTTTTCCAAGGTCTTTACTTCGTCCGTAACATCGACGTTATCCGAAAGATTTTTTATTTCATCGATCTTTTGTTCCAATTCATAGATCGGTCTTTCAAACTCCAGTACGACTTTTGCCATAGAAACTCCTTCTTATCGTTGCATCCACTGCTGCAGTGATTTCACGATAATTTCAAGATCGAGCATGAACGATTGGTTCTTTGCATAGTAGAGATCAAATTGCTCGATTTCATCCTGTGTCAAGTTCTTATTTGCTTGAATATGGATCAATCCGGTGATGCCCGGTTTTCCGTGATAGATGTTCTTTTGCGGTATCGCACCGTTCGTATAGTATCCAACGATCGATACCCTACCCATCAATACCGACGGCATTTGAAGTGTTGTTCGGACAATTCCCTTCGGCTGCAATCGGAATAAAATTCGGGTAAAATATACAAAAGGGGCGATGCAAATCAAAAAACACAGGCTTGCTGCAATATCGAAAACCCGCTTTATTACTCGATTTCCAATCTTTCCGATATTATAGTCGATATCGATGAACGGGATATCGTCCAATTGATCGATGCTTGCCTTTCCGATGATCACTTCAATATTGTTCGGTACCAACCTGAAATTGACAAATCTATTCTTGTTGTTGGCAATGATGTTGAGAATGCTTGAATACGATACTGCATTCGACGAAAAGATGACATCACTGATCCGATATTCTTCTATCACTTTCCCCATCGTTTCAATACTTCCGAGAATTTCGGTGTTCGCTATTCTCTCGCCGATCCTCTTTCGCGTAATGTCGATGAATCCAACAACCGAATACCCGCCGCCGGCACGAGCACGCAATTTCTTCAACACATCCTGCCCCGGTTGCTCTATCCCTACAATCAGTGTCCGACGTCCAAACAATGTTGCGCGCGAAGAATTTTCACCGAATCCCATCAATCGCAGCGCTAATCGCCAGCCCGGAATCGTAATCAAAGACAATCCCGCCGAGATCAGCATGATCATTCTGCTGAAAGCAAAATCTTTTTCAAAAGCAACGATTGCGGCGATAACGACAAATGCTGAAAAGACCGAAGCGAACGAACGGGATATAGAAAGTTTGTGTTCGGCATAAACCCCGTTCAACAGCAAAGCGGTGCTTACGATCAAAGCGGGGAAAATGAATACCCATGGGTACGCATATTGAGGCAGCGTGAAGAGATCACTCTTCCGTACATATTCACCTACCAGCAACGTTGCAACGACAATGAGCATATCCAGTGCTGCAACAGAAAGAGGACGTGCAAATCGTGCAATGTCAGCGATGAACTTCCGCATATAAATGCCGGAATAAATGAACCATTCAAAGAACGGCGAACCTGTGTGGTGTTTCCGAACAAAGAGCCTCATCGCGTTGTAGAAGACTTTCAATTCGTCGATATCACTCCGCTTTGTGCTCTCCCCTTTATAGTGAATAATCGATGTCGTAGGAACGTAGTAAACCTTCCATCCGGAATGTTGAACACGATAGCACCAGTCAAGATCCTCACCGTACATGAAAAATGTCTCATCCAGTCCGCCGATCTTTTCAACAACCTCCCGCTTCACCATCATAAACGATCCGCTGATAGCATCGACTTCGTACGCTTGGTCGGGATCCAGGTAGGTCAGATTGTACCGTGCGAATAATTTTGACGTGGGGAACAGTGCGCTCAAACCGAACGTCTTGGTAAACGCCGTCCACGGTGTCGGAAAACTCCGGCGGCACGCAAGTTGAAGTGTTCCGTCGGGATTGAGGATCTTGCACCCGGTCATTCCCGCATTATCGTGCGTCTCGAAGAACTTGATCAACTCCCGTACCGTATTTTCCTGAACCAATGTATCGGGATTGATAAGAAGGATGTATTTTCCTTTTGATTGAACCAGCGCCTGATTGTTCGCTTTGGCAAAACCAACATTTGTTTTGTTGGCAATGAGACGGACGTGCGGAAAATTCTTCGAGACCATTTCAACACTTCCATCATCGGAAGCGTTGTCAACGACGAAGATCTCAGATTGGAATCCTTCGAGAGATGTGTACAACGACGTCAGTGCATTGCTGAGGAACTCACGCACATTGTAGTTTACGATGATGACGGAAATATCCATCAAGAGGGATTATAGTTTATTGAAGATGCTGCGGGCTTTCAGCTTCCACACCATGAACGCCGCCTCATACACAATTTTTTTCTTCATTTTAGAAACACCCACCCGTCGGTCGACACACACAATCGGCATTTCTTTCAGGATAAATCCCTTTCTCCACGCAAGGAAATTTGTCTCAATTTGGAATGCATACCCGTTCGATCGGATCGAATCGAGGTCGATTGTTTCCAGTACCTTTCTCTTGTAGCATTTGAATCCCGCCGTTGCATCATGAACAGGCATGCCGGTGATGACCCGCGTATAGATATTCGCAGAATAGCTCAAGATCAATCGCTTCATCGGCCAATTAACGACATTGACCCCTTTGATGTATCGCGATCCGATAAGCACATCGCACTCGTCCATTTTGCTCAACATGATCGGGATTTCCTTGGGATTATGCGAGAAGTCGGCATCCATTTCGAAGATAAAATCAAATTGATGTTGTATCCCAAACTTAAATCCGGCAACATAGGCAGTTCCCAAACCCATTTTTCTTTCACGCTGAATGAGGTGAACCTTCGGATTATTCGTCATCATTTTTTTGACAATATCCGCGGTTCCGTCGGGAGAATTATCATCAACGATCAAGATCTCTACCATGTCGGATTGTTGAAGTACTTCCGTGATGATCTTTTCGGCATTTTGTGCCTCGTTGTAGGTCGGAATTATAACAAGTGCTTTCGGCATCAGTTCCCTTTTCCGGCAATCATTGTATAAAATGTTATGATGAGTATTTTAATATCCATCCTGAACGACATATTTTCAATGTAAAACAGATCATATCGCACTTTTGATTTCACATCATCCAATGAGGTGTCATATCCTTGTTTCACTTGAGCCCATCCGGTAATTCCCGGTTTTACCACAAGACGCCTTTTGTAGAGCGGTATCTCTTTTGAAAGTTCTTCAACAAAATGAGGACGCTCGGGACGGGGACCGACCAGGCTCATGTCGCCGCGCAGCACATCCATAAACTGAGGTATCTCATCCAATCTTGTCTTACGAAGAATCCGTCCCACACTTGTCACACGCGGATCATTGGATGTTGCCCACACAGGACCAGTTTTCGCTTCCGCATCCTGATACATCGAACGGAATTTATGCATTCTGAATATCTTCCCATTTTTGCCGACACGTTCCTGGCTGTAGACCAATGGTCCCGAAGAATTCAATTTGATGGCGATACCAATAAAAATCCAAAGAGGCGCCGATAGAGTTAAGATAATTATCGATACAATAATATCGGTCAATCTCTTTGCACTTTCTTCCCATGGCTGCATGATGTGCGGCATGATCTCGATAAGCGGAAACCCGTAGATCTGATTCGTCCGTGCCTGCCCGGATATTATATCGTACATGTCGGGAATAATTTTTATTGATACATCATAGCCGGTAGATAGTGTTACAACATTCAAAATAGTTTCCTTTTGCTCCGAATCGACCGCGAGAAGGATATTTTTAACATTATGTAGTTTGATCAATTTGGGGATCTCACGCAGGTTACCAAGCACTTGTAACGGAAGATTTTTTGATGGTTTACGCACCGAGATGAAACCTATGATGTTGTAACCAAGCGCAGGATATTTTTTTACCGCTTCATAGAGTTCAATTGCCTTTTGACTCGTTCCAACGATCACCGTTTCCCGAAGTCCGATCCCCTGCATTAATAACCGTTTACGGAAACTTCTTACAACAATCCTGCCCCCGCCCACAAATACGACCATCAAGATCCAATACATTAAGATGACAGAACGGTTTGCAGAGTACGTAGCATTCCTTTCATCGTCAAAAAATATTACAAAGAACAACACCAAGCATCCGATTGAAATCGCCCTGAATATAGCGGCAAATTCGTCTGTCCGTGATTTGGCATACCACGCGCGGTACAGACCGAAGAACATGAAGAGAGCCATCCAAAAGATGTACATGATCGCCATCGGCAGAATTAAATCCGGCCTGATTTGATATCCTACGATTCCACCTTCAACCCGAATCAAATAGTAACAGTACCACGCGAGATTGATGGCGAAGAAATCGAAAAGGATTATTTTACGTTCGAATTGTTTCATGTAAAATTAACGGGTTGCAACCCAAGCAGCTGTTTCAGAACCACGAATAAACCGAATAAATCCAATTAATAAAGCTACATTTGCAACCATAAAGTAATATGGTATTATAAAAAATTTAATCGGGAACTTGGCATGATCCAGAATAAATCCAATTATTACCAGACAGACAAATATTACTTGTAGGAAAAATAATATCTCGTAGATTTTACCGCATGAGAGTAATATAGAGTTAAAAATTACTACTAGGATAAGGAAAAAGGGCACAAACCAGCGAAGTATTTTATGCGAAAACAATCCATATGCTATAAATCCATATTTTGGATGTAATAAATATTTGAAATCAGAGATAGAATTAAAATTTGCAGCACCTATCCTTATCTTTCTTTGAAATTCCTTATAGGATGAAGCTGTAGTCTCTTCCCACGAGGTTGCATTTTTGTCATAGATGCTTCGATATCCCTGTTCTATCACTCGCATGGGTATGTAAAAATCGTCAGCTACGGCTTTGTGAGTAGGTAACGCAACAAAACATTCCCTTCTTATAGCATATATAGCCCCTGTTGCTCCAAAAGTAGTAAATATGTCTCCTTCTAGTTGTTTAATCTTATTTTCAAATTCCCAGTAAGTGGATTCACCCCTCCCGCCGGAATTATTTTTGTCGGCTCTAAGTTGAAGGTATCCACAGACTCCCCCGATTGATTTGTCACAAAAATGGCGTGCAAGATTTTTGATTACATCGGTATGGTAGAAAGTATTTGCATCTGAAAATATAACAATGTCATTCGTTGCGTACTTCATTAAATCATTAATCACAGAGGACTTTCCACGACGATTAGAAAAAACAATAACCTGAATTCCTTGCGGAACATATTCTCCAATAATAGAATTTGATCTGTCATTCGAACCATCTGAGCCGATAAGAATCTGTATTTTATTAGATGCATAATTAAGGTGGAGCAAATTCTCAATCCGTTCTCTAATTACCTTTTCTTCATTAAATATTGAAATTATTATAGTAATGGTTGGTTCGTAGGCCGCTTCTCTCCCAGCATTTTTTTCCACCTTGGGGATTACCCATAACGACAAAGGATACAGTACGTAAGAATGAATAATGAGAAATAATAAAAATAGAAACAGGGACTCTATCAGCATAAATTAATTAATTCTAAATGAATTGATCTGTATATAACTTTTTTCAAAACATTCAGCAATTCGTTCCCAGGTATATTTCTGTAGAGCTAAATTGTATGCATTTTCTGCAATAGATGTTCTGAACTTCTGATCTTCGAACAATTGAAAAATACGTTGGACAAATTGATCGGGCGTATCGCCAATGAGAATTTCTTTCCCATCATTGCACTCTATTCCTTCACAGCCAACCGATGTCGAAACTACTGGAGTTTTCATGGCAAAACTTTCCAATATTTTTAATCGGATCCCGCCACCTATACGCAATGGTGCCAAAGTCATTTGATACCGCTGAACCTCGGTCTTTAGATCCGCTACAAAACCTCTAAAAACAATATGCTCAGATTCATATTTCATTATTTTTCGCGGAACATTTTTGCCAATAACGATTAACTTTGCTTGATGGTACTTTTTTACAACATTCGGCATCATTTCTTCGACGAACCACGTTAAAGCATCCTGATTTGGAATCCAGTCAAACCCGCCAAACATTGACATCGTAAATGGTTCGCGTTGTGATTCATTTCCGCCTACAAAGTATTGTGCTCCAACTCCACCTGGAATAACCGCTGTACGCGCCAGCGGTTGCAACCTGTTCAATCTTCTATTATCACTATCCGTTATGACGGCGCATAAATCAAATTCTTGTGTCATTTTAGATTCATAGTATTCGATTCTCTTCCGTTGAATTTCCAAATACATTTTGACAATGGGAATTTTGACAGTCTTTGCAAATCGCTCCATAATCGTACTCTCAATATTGTGTTCTCTGAGTACAATTGGTAGATCAAATTCTTTCTTGCACAAAACACCATAGTGTGCCATGTGAAGATGATCAACATGGACAATATCGAATCGATTTGTACTTAGCAGGCGTCGAAGATATTTCTCCATTTCAACTGACATATATTTCGAAATATTGTATGGCGTCTCATTAAATAAATTATTTATCAGACCAAATACAGAATTTTTAGTAGAATGAGGAACTATGAAGATTCTGCAATATTTTGACAACTCTGAAATATCAGCCGTTTCATCACGTTTGAAACAAAGAAGAGTTATTTCGTGCCCTCTCTGAGCCAAATGTTTTGTAATATTAAAAATACCGACCTTGCCACCATCAACCAAAGGGTACGGAACCTGAGGAGCGATTTGAAGTATTTTCATTGTTTTCTTGCAATAACGATTTCAGCAAATCCTGTTGGGCAATGCGAAAATGCGCACCCAATCCCTACGGACACTTGAATAGAGAATTTCAAATGAATTCATTTTATAAATGTTTACTACCTCTTGGCGAGTGAATATCCTGCAATGTGTTTCATCATCATAGAAATTGAGTGTCCCATTCATTGATGGTAATGATAGACTTTTTCTTGATGGGAATTCAGTATAGATTATTCCACCTTGCTTTAATTTTGATAACAAACCCTCTATAACCTTATCGCCATTCTGCAAATGTTCGATAATATGCGACATGATGATTACGTCAAAATAATCGGAAGGTATCGTTGAATAGTCGAGCATTGTAACATCCATTTTATAGAATGCATCCATTAGCTTAAAATCACGCTCATCATTTTGATAATTTTTTACTCTGTCGATGCCATGATATTCACATTCGGGATACCATTTTTTCGTGATGCTTGCAGAATGACTCCCTGCGCCGACATCCAATATTTTTATTTTTCGTGAATGAAGATATCTATTTATAAATCTAAATCTGGTCGGAATAATGTTCATTTTTTAACAAAAATAATATTATCGGATTCGATCCCGTTTTGCTCAAAGTACATATCGAGGTTGTCTATAAGTTTTAAGTCTCCGTCTTTCATAATAATATGGCTACTATAGTTCTTCTCTTTAAGAAATTGCACAGCATTTTGATGCGCATTATTTTGCCTATTCGATGACAAATATTCCATAGCAACCAACGGTGATTTATTGGAGATATAACTTATCCCACCCTGTACGACTTTAAATTCCGAACCCTCGACATCAATTTTTATAATTTTGGGCACAAATCGATCATTACTTGTCACTGCATCAATAGTCGTTGCGGGCACTTCTATTCTTTCTGCTTGAACATCTCGAAACCATGATGCCGATTTGAATTGATGTATATCCGCGGAATTGTATTCAGAATATAAAATTGGAAATTCATAAAATGTCAGCAAACCGATATAGTCTGAGATGGCTTCATTATGAATCCAAATATTGGCGCTTGATTGACAATTAACATGTAGAATAGTGAAGTTATTTCTAGCCGGTTCATATCCAATAATTTTCCCTTCCATTCCTACCAATTTCGACGTCAGCAGCGTAAAGTAACCGAAGTGAGCCCCGATATCCAAAAAGTGATCTCCTTTGTTCAAATTACGAATAAGGAATTTTGCCAAACGGATCTCAGAATCATCTGATTTTCCGCCAGTAAGATAAATATCCGTTGAAGAAGGTAGAGCAATTTGCATTTTCATACCAAAGAAAACATCAGCAGGACGTAGTAATATTTTTTTGCTCCAAGGATAAATAATCTTCCTAAATAAAATTGCAATAATATATTTAACTGGATTTTTCAACAATCTGTACAATCTTGACGCATTTGCTTTTTTTTCGGTAACCGATAATTGGCGAAGATAGGCTTCTTTAATTTTTGTCGCGCCATCAGAATTGTCGATTGTCGAATACTGATACACCATATTATTTTTTCTTTACACCCAATTTTTCACTGCTTCAAATATTTTCAATGGGGTTATCTGGGACATTGAGTTATGGGGACAAACGGGAGTATAATAACAACCACAAGGAATTGTAGGTTCGATGATTTCGCCTCTCCCATATAACTCGAATTCATTTTTGTTAAAAATATTGTTCATTAAAATAAGGTTTTTTTTAAGGCCTATCGCAATGTGCATCGCCATTGTTACTTGAGACACAACTATATCACATTCATCCATTAGAGAAACAAATTCTTTCAAATCAAAATACCCTGCGTAGATCCCACCTCCCTCTGATTGATATTTTTTATTTTTATTATCCTCCTGCCTTCCTCCTAACCAGATTACTTCAAAATTATTTTCCCTTAAGGTACGAGCAAGGGATATCCAATTCTGATCTGACCACAACCGCGAAGTCCATCTTCCCCCGCATCCGGTATTCAATCCAACAATACTTTTTGAGTGATCAATATTCCATTGATGCACCTTAGAAACGTCCAAAATATATTCCTCTCCCATGAAATTGTATCCACATAACTCAAATATTTCCTGCGGGTAACTTTTTGAATTACGTTTACTTACGTCATCAAACAATCCCGTTTCCAATTTATGATTGGAGAGTTCGTTGAATACTCGACACCTCCCGAATGAGTCCATCCCAAATCCATATTTATTTTTAGCCGGGATCTTCTCTGCAACACTGATTGCTTCTTTATCTTTATCCAATGATATAATGAGATCGAACTCTCTGCCTAACAGCCAGGTTATATTCTTAATAGAATAATCAACAACCACGTCAACAGCCTGCGGTATCAGATCTGGAAAGTCCGTTAACCATGTAATATGTGCCTGTGGCATTTCATCCCAAATCCTCTTTAGCAACGGAGTGGTTCTAATAACATCCCCAGCAGCTCCTAATTTAATAATCAATATTCGATCTTTGATCATTTGATAATGTTCACAAGCATCACAATGAACACCGTACTTCTTGTGTGGCTCACACGGTATATATCCCTTGTAGTGCTTACAGTCAAAATTAATCTTCATACTAGTATTAATAAATTAATATGATGGGATTTTAAGTTCCCATAATGAGAAGCGGTGTCTTTTATTTTGAATTCACCACTTCTGAAAATATATTTAAGTGTTCGAGCGCCGAAATATCCCACCTAAACATTTTACTTCTTTCTTTTGCTTTGTTTCCAAACTGCTTCCTCATGCTTTCATTTTTCAAAAATGTAATCAATCCTTTCGCAATTTCTTCGATGCTTAATGGATTTACCATGATTGCCACGTCGCCTACCACTTCTGGAATAGATGATACGCGGGAAGTAACAATCGGAAGACCATATGACATCGCCTCAGTTACCGGCATGCCAAATCCTTCATAAAGTGGGACATAAACAAAGACAAAAGCTCTGGTATATAATTTTGAAAGATCTCTTTCCGAAATATAACCTGTGAAAACAATGTTTTTATTAAGTCCTAATTTCGTTACAGTTTCATAAACTCCTCGACTTTTCCAGCCATTTCTACCTGCAATAATAAGACGGTAATTTAACCCTTGGTCAAGCACCATTTTATATGCTAAAATAAGTCTCTCCAAATTCTTTCGAGGTTCAATTGTTCCCACATATAATAAGTATTGACAGTCGTCAGAAAGGATTTTCTCCAGATTTTCATCATCGCCCGAGGCATTTTCAGTATTTTCAGATTTGATACCATGATGTACAACTCGGATTTTGTCGTCTGGGATGATGTAATGCTTTTGTATATCTTCTCGTGTATGATTTGATACAGAAATGATTTTGTCGGCCCACTTAGCACTTAGTTTAATCATAATTCGTGCATGAAGACTATTTATATAATATGTTATCCACGGTAACGAAATGAAAGCCAAATCATGAATAGTAATGATACACTTTGTATGAAGCCCGATTGGAGCGTATGGCTCCGGCGAAAAAAAAAGATCAAAATGTGCGTTCTTGAGAAAATTTTTAACTGAAACCTGAAACCAATATTCCGTCAATGGGGCAATCCGAGTTTGCGGTCCAATTACATGGAAATAAAACCTCGGATTGCCACGGGCAAAGTGAAATAGGGATTTGTCGTATGGACGATCAAACAAAAGATGGTACTCATTTATGGTGTCGAGTTGAGCGAACTGTTTAAGAAGAGAATAAATATAATTCGCCTCACCAGCCATTTTCCCCTTAATTACCAACCTTGTATTTATTGCAATTTTCATTTTTCAACGATATGCGTTCCCTAATATCTTGAACAATTACTGCTCAATGTATCACTAACTCCTATCCAAGTTGACCCGTTATCTGTCGAACGAAATACCCCAGCTTCTGTTTCGACAAATAAACTTGTACCCGAGAAAGTGATTGTATGAGTATTGATATTCTTCTCAAATTGTCTCTCCCTTTGATTCAATAGGGAAAAAAATATTTCTTAGATTCATTAAAAGAGTGACTGCAAACAAGAGGATCTGAAAATAACTTTTCATAACAGAAGGCTCACTTGCAAAATAAATTATAATACCTTTTCTCTAAACACCAATGTCAGATCATTTGGAGTAATCATGCGAAACACATAAAAACCTCCAGTCAGTGTAACAACAATAGAAAATATCTTCAAAGCAAAATGCAAAAATGGGAAGGTAAAAGGAATTATAAAGGAAACAATTGAAAGTGCAACAACTTTGCCAAATGATTTCACCAGCTGTGGTATGTTTATAATATCTCTGACAAGCAACAGGTTAGCACTTACAATTGCAAATTCGGTAAGAAGAACTGCGATCGCTGCCCCTTCTACACCAAGCAGGGGAATTAAAAGAATAAGAAGCAAAATATTTCCGACTGTTATAAAGAAAATATAATAATTTGCCTTGGTTTGTCTTCCGGTTACTGCAACGAGAGTACCCATAACCCAATTAATGCCAATTGGTATCATTGCAAAACTGAGTATTCCCACCGAAAGGGCAGCGTCTCGGTATTCCTCTCCAAACAATAACAGTGTCACTTCTTCGTGCAGCAGAATTATTGGGACACTAACAATTACTGCAATACTTAGTATAATACGAATTGCATCAGAAGCAAGCCGTGAGACTTCTTCTCTATCATTGATCCGTCGTGCAAGTACAGGATATAGGGGTGCAATGATTGTAGACGGAAATAATACAAACGCTTCTACCAAACGATACCCCGCGTTGAAATACCCAACAAGTAGATCGCTCTGCGTCATTATTGTCAGCAAGATCGTGCCAGATCGTAAATATACTATAATGAAAATATTGATTGCTGCGAACGGCAAAGCCGGTTTAATAATTTCCGGAATAACCGTTCTCCAATTTGTGGGTAAACCTGGATTCCCAATCTTCGTAAAGATCATCCTCATCGTGACAATACATGTAATAACATAAGCTAACGAAAATAATATACCATACTCATCTGCAAAAGGGAAAAAAATAAGTGGCGCGCTGCAAAGAATTGTAACACTGATCTTTTCGATCACTATAGACCATGCTTCATATTTCATCACTTCAAATGCTCTGAACACAAAACGTAAATGTGTGAGCAGAGTATTTGCAATCGTATAGATAGATGCAGCGATAAACAGAATCCAGCTCGGAACTAGAGACGGAACTGCTAGTCCTATACAAAATGCTATCATCCCAGCAACAATTCCGCTACCAATTTTGATCCATAAAGTGTATGAGAAAAACGAGTGAAACCGATTCGGATTTGATGCAACCGTACGAATCATGTGGATATCAATCCCTCCTTCAAGGATACCTATCAAAACAGACATATATGCGATGCTTAACATATACTTCCCAAATTCGCTCGGACCTAAAATTCGCGCGGAAATCAATAAGAACAAAAACCAAAGTGGTTTCGAGATTAGATTTACGGCAACCAGCCACGTAATGTTTTGCCGAATAGTTTGTTTGGGTGGCATAATCTTTGAAGAAGTAAAAATTACGAGGACCGGATACTTTTCCGTACCTGTACAAAAAAATATTATCTCAGTATGATCTGATTGTTTGAATTCGTTTATCTACAGACTTGGCAATAATAATACCGACAACAAGGCTTAAAACCCATCCACCAAGCTGAGTTAGCATAACAAGCCAACTTAATCCCACCACAGCATAAACATGGGCTAAGATTGTTATATCCAAAAGCCGATTATGCTCCCGCACACGATACCAATAAATGGACGAGATTAGTCCTAGAAGGTAAGGAACAATAATAATTCCACTTACTCCAAAGTCTGCATGTAATTCCCGAAGGTAGGTGCCAGTATTTGCTGAAACTGGTGTCTTGTAGAACCACGACTGATAGAACCCAACGTAGGTATCAAATCCCAGTTTTGAAACAATTCGCCAAAATGGAGCAAATGTGTACCTGCCAAAAACGACGTGCTCCTTATCCTCTTTTAAGTACTGATTGAATACACCAGTATGTACAGAAAGATACATTATCACCGATGGACTAATGAAACTGCTTCCAGATTTTCGCAGATCTTTCAACGCTGAAGATTGACCTGAGAATCTTTCATAAATTCCCCGAGTGCTTCTAACTACCTCAATCGTAATCACCAATAGTGTTATCAGAAAGACTACAGCTGCAACACGTTTGACAGATTGACTGAATTTAGATTTTAAGGAATAGTTTACCCTTTTTCTATTGAGGAGGTAGGCGCAGATAAAAAGTATTGCAACAATTAGTGCTAGTGCACGAACAACTTGAATAAACGACGTAACCATCGCAATTAAAAAAGGAATAAACGCAACAAGTCTTAAACGTCCTATTGAGGATGTATACACACCTGAAAGAACTGCTGCAAAAAAAACTAACTGGCCAAAATACGGAATAGATCCGGGTATCCCCTCTTTTACTCGAAATATCCTTTGTTTAATTAAACAAAGGATATAAAGTATTTTCATCAAATATAATATTCTTATTAAGATCAGATGTGTAGATTTTGGCTGATTGAAAAATAGTAGCATACTTTCCTGCAACAACTGTAAATGAGCCAACTAGAAATGCACACCACGCTGCAACAATCAACATCCATGTCTCAGAATCAATGGAATAGTATGTAATCAAACCTGAGTGATACATCAACAAGGTGAAACCCCATATTAATCCATATATAACAACATGATTAAACCACCTGCCAAATGCCAAACGGCCGATGACAAGAGTAATAACCGAACAAAGTGCTATAAGAAATATAATCAAGAGATATGAACTTTAAATATAACTGCTATCCGCAAAGCATAGTTTTGTAGTTTGGTCTCCAAAGTATTCATTTCGTCTTGCCTTACCATAAGACCGTGAAGTAGAAACGAAACAAACACTAATATAAGAAGTGTGAGGAAAGAGGAGAGAAAAACAATCAGAGATCTTTGTGGTTTTGTTTTTTTCTCTGCGGGTACGGCTTTGTCTAAAATAAGTAAAACTGGAATATCTTTTTGTTCGTCGATTTTCGCCTGTTCATATAATGGGATAAGAAATTCAACAATTTTCTGTTGAATTGCGACTTCCCGATATAATCTAATTGATTCAATACCGGTTAATGGCATAGTCGCAACTTTTTTATTTAATTCTGCCAGCTCCAAGCGAGATTGAATCAGAGTGTTGTTATCGGCAGTAACGCTTCGTTCCATTATTGCAACCTCAACTTCTTTTTTTACTTTCATACTGTACAGGGTTGCAACAGCATCAATGCCTGATGACTGTTCCGGAGTAATTATCTCCATCTAATCTCTGTTCAATAAACTCTCGATTTGTTTTGGCTTCCAGCGTCCCGAGTCGAGTATTTATCTCATTTAACATCTCAACAAAATAATTTGCCATGTCGGCGGCACGAATTGGATCTTTGTCGTACACTTCGATTGATATCTCATCGTCCTCTTCCTCTTCAAAATTAACATTTTTAGTCAATTCTTTGATTGTCTCTTCTAACGAATTATCTTTTGTTTCATAAACTGAGATCAAATTAAACTTCTGAATAACACGTTCCATCGTTGTGCGACTTCTCAACAATGCAAAATAGTTATACGAATTGGATCGTTGACCGAGGCTCCCCAATTTTCCAATCCCTGTTATGCCACGTAATAAAGATCCGGTCGACCCAAAGTTGTTGAAAATATCAGTCTGTTTAGGTTGTAAAAGAGTTGTTCGCGCCTTATACCAATTTGGCAATAGAAAACTAATCCCAATGGACAACGCAGTGATTATTATTAAATTTATTACTATGAACCTTTTCCATAACAAAAGGATAGAAAGATATTTCAGATAGTTTTTTTCTTGATTCATTTTTTGGGAGTTAAATAGATGATTGCACTTATAGTAATTTTTATTGTCGTCAATTAATGATTTATCGGCTCATAAGCAGTATTAACGTTGCTATCGTTCCAATGATCCCAAACACCTGACTATATACCGTTAAATAATATGTAAAGGGGCGAAATGGTTCTTTCGGAATCCAAATATAATCCCCCTCTTCAATCGATGTTTCGGAAGGAACCAGCCATTGCTTTGATGACGACTTTACAATTCTGATTTCTCCATCTTGCCCGTGTTCGGTAATCCCACCCGCTCGTTGAATGTAATAGTTGACATCCTTACCTGCAGCGTATGGGATATGACCTGGATTCTTTACTTCACCAAATACGTACACTGCATTGACGCGTGCAGGGATAATAATTTTATCGCCATCTCGAAGAATAATATCTTTTTCTTTGTTTTTCTTTTCAAAGAGCTCTACAAAGTCTGTTGAGACCAGATCTCCTTTTGTTTTTAAGAGTATCTCGTTATGAAGATACGCAGTATCCTCAGATGTAGTATATCCCTTTCGCAGGTACTGGTACGTTATCGTTTTATTGTTTAATTCAGTTGACGGACGAAGCACTTTGGCTGCATTTAAAAGTGCAAAAGGAGTAAAGCCACCGGCACGTTCCACAATGCTGCTAAGTGACGATGAATCTTGGACGATAGGGTAAAAACCGGGACGAACAATTTCTCCCTCAATACTGACTATGCCCCCTCGATTGATGGAATTTACACGACCAACGATAATCCTATCCCCATTCTGAAGAATAATGTCCGGTACTCTCTTTGCAATTATTTCACCGACATTTACTCTCTTCTCAGATTGCTGCCCATCGGGCATATTTCGGGTAAGAATAACATTTACCGGATCCGCATATGCAGTCAGTCCGCCGGCAATCGCAAGCAGTGTCGTCAGACTATCACCGGTAACAAACTCATACACCCCTTCTTTAGCAACTGCACCATAGACACCAATGAAATCTTTCCCGATATTCGCGGGTGGTACGATGACAACATCACCATCACGTAATAAAGGATTATAAATAGAATTTTGAGTCGCATGGAATTTTTCAATATCGGCTGTTACTGTTGTGCCGTTTCGCCGTATCACTTTTATGCGACGCCGGCTTATCAATGATAATTTACTTTCCGCTTCCTCTTCAAATTTACTGTAGTCTTGAGTAATATTTTTTTCTTTGTACACAACAATATCGTTTGCAAGTTGAAGAAGAGCGTCTACCCTTTGCGTCGCCTGTACTATGTATCCTCCTTCATTGAGCACCATACCACTGATGGAAATATTAAATTGTCGAGGAACGTATAAAGTAAAACTGGCGTTACCGGTGATATATTTTTTCTTTATCTCACTGAGCACCAAATTCTTAGCATCGTAGAGCGTCATTCCACTTAGGAAATTCTCTCCAACGGTTGGAATTACAACACTCCCTTCCGGCGTCACCGGTACCTGGAAATTCAAAGGAGGCGTTGCCCAAATATTGACACTGAAAATATCCCCGGGTCCAACGATATATTCTTTGGGATCAACGGGTCCATCCTGGATGATTTTCCCGGATGGCAGTTGGGTCGAGATCGACTGCGAAGAACTTTGCGATTGATTCGATTGACGGTCTGTCCGATCGTTTAATTGTGCAATGCAGATGCCGAATGTTACAAAGAAAATATAAAATAACCGCGTAAGTCTTTTCATAATTGTAATATTATCGTTCAGAATATTGTAGATCATAATACTTTTTGTATTCTCCGCTGATGATCCTCTCCCACCATTGTCGATTCTCCAGATACCATTTGATCGTTTTTTGGATCCCGTCTTCAAACGTATGCGCAGGCATCCATCCGAGATCGTTCTTGAGTTTAGCGGCATCGATCGCATACCGACGGTCGTGTCCGGGACGGTCTTTGACAAAATTGATCAGCGATTCCGATTTACCAAGATCCTTTAAAATCAATTTCACGATGTCAATATTCTTCCACTCGTTATGACCGCCGATGTTGTAGGTCTCTCCGAACGTCCCTTTATGCAAAACAACATCAAGTGCCGAACAGTGATCTTCTACATACAGCCAGTCCCGTACATTCAATCCGTCTCCATACACAGGAAGCGGTTTGTTGTTCAACGCATTGGCGATCATCAACGGGATCAGTTTTTCCGGAAATTGGTACGGTCCGTAATTGTTCGAACAGCGGGTGACTATTCCGGGGAAGCCAAATGTATGGTGGTACGCAAGCACAAACATGTCCGAAGATGCTTTGCTCGCTGAGTAAGGACTATTAGGATGTAACGGCGTTTCTTCGGTGAAGTATCCTGTCGCTCCGAGCGAACCGTACACTTCATCGGTAGAAACGTGCAGGAATTTTTCAATACCGATTTCGCGGGCTACATCCAGAAGAACATTGGTGCCCACTACATTTGTCTGGACAAAGATCGCGGGACCCAGAATGCTCCGGTCAACATGCGACTCCGCAGCAAAATGCACAACGGTATCGATAGAGTACTCTCGAAAAACGTTGATCAATTCCTCTTTATTACAAATATCTCCCTTGACAAAAACATAGTGAGGATTGCTTTCAATGGCGGTGAGATTCTCAAGATTTCCGGCATACGTCAGTGAATCGTAGTTGATGATCCGATACTTGGAATCCTTGCCCAGCATATAATGGACAAAATTACTTCCAATAAAACCGGCGCCACCGGTCACGAGAATATTCTTCATCGAACTCTGTAAGTTGTTGTTAATTATAGAATTTAAGAAAAACCGTCAGGATTTCCAACTTGTCCGATACAGGCGGACGAATATCCTGTGTTGAGATGCGAACAAAAGCAGTAACAAACGAGCGGGTGAATTTCCTCTTTTTTTGTTGTCGTTAATTTACATTTTTTCAGGACAAGAAACACCTAAAATTTTACAGCCGTTGGCAATGACGATTTTAGCCATTAAACAAACGGTCAAACGCGCTTGCATCAGGTTTTTATCGTCGTTGATCACTCTGTGTTCATGGTAGAAACGATGGAATGTCTCTGCCACCTCGCGCAAATAGGTTGTGAGGCGATGGGGTTCAAAAGTGAGCGCGCAACTTTGGACGACCTCCGGAAACTCCAACAACTTCTTCAGCAGATCGATCTCTTCTTTTTCTTTCATAAGAGCAAAATTTGTCGCCTCCAATATTTTTGCATACTCAGCACTGTTGAAACCTTCCTGTTCTGCAAACCGGAGAATGCCGGCAATGCGTGCGTGAGCATATTGGAGGTAATAGACAGGATTCTTTTCCGACTGTTCCTTTGCGAGCGCGATGTCGAATTCAAGGTGAGTTCCGACGCTGCGCATCACGAAGAAATAAGAAACCGCATCAACGCCGACCTCGTCGATCAATTCATCGAGCGTGTGCACATTCGCACTTCTTTTCGACATCTTGACAACTTCTTCGCCATTCACAAACGAGACCATTTGATGAATGATCACTTTGACATCTTTTGTCTCGTATCCAAGCGCTTGCACACCGTTGAGCACATCGGGGATCGTTGCAATATGATCGGCTCCAAAGATATCGACGATCAGTTCAAAACCGCGGCGGAATTTTTCGCGATGGTAGGCAATGTCGGGCAATCGATATGTCGGTTCGCCGCTGCTCTTGACGATGACACGGTCTTTATCGGCACCGAATTTGGTGGCGCGAAACCAGACTGCTCCTTCACTGTCGTAGGCAAGATCTTTCTTTTTGAACTCTTCAATGACCTCTGCGATCTTCCCGGTCGAATAAAGCGTGTCCTCATTATAGAAGACATCATGACGAACATCCAATTTTGAGAGGGTCTCTTTGATCTTGTTGAAACACCACGTTTCGCCCACCTGTTTGAAATAGGATCGTTCGGCATCAGTCTCGCGCAACGAATCGCCTTTTTCCTTGACGATCTGTTTTGCGATGTCGATAATGTAGTCCCCTTTATATCCTTCTTCCGGGAAGGGATAGTCGTCACCAAGTTCCTGCCGGTACCGGGCGTAAATGCTCTCAGCAAGGTTCCGCATCTGGTTGCCGGCGTTGTTGAAGTAATATTCACGCGTTACATTGTGTCCCGTCCATTCCAACAAATTCGAGATCACTTTGCCGAGAATGACCTGCCTGCCATGACCGCTGTGCAGAGGTCCTGTCGGATTTGCACTCACCCATTCCACATTCGTTTTCTTACCCGAGCTGGCATTGCTTTTCCCGAATAATTCACCCGATCGTAAAATTATCTTTGCACTCTCGACAACATACGCATTCGAGAATTTAAAATTGATAAAACCGGGACCTGCAATTTCTACCGAAGCAAACGTTCTGTTGTCGACTTGCAATTTTTCAACGATCGATTGTGCAACCTGGCGCGGATTCTTCCCGACAGATTTCGCCAGAACCATCGCTACATTTGTTGTCAGATCTCCGTGGGATTCTACTTTTGGTCTATCAAAGGAGATTTCAACGGGAGGGTACTTGAGTTCGGAAAGGATCGCCGTGAGTTGTCGGTGTAACAGATCTTTCATTTTTTTGCAGTCTTCTTTCGAGCCGGTTTCTTTTTGGCTTTTGTTGTTTCCGCTTTGGTCTTTACTTTTGGTTCATCGTTGACATATTCGAATTTCGCATCGCCCCATAATTTTTCAAGATTGTAAAATGCGCGGGTATCTTTATGAAAGACATGTGCGACCACATCAACATAGTCGAGCAGCACCCAGCGGCCTTCGGAGTAACCTTCTTTCCGGACCAGGGATTCCCCTTTTTCCATTGTTTCATGCTTGATCGCATCCGCAACGGCTCGCGCCTGTGTGTCAGAATCGACCGAACAGACGACAAAATAATCGGTCATCGACGTGATCTTTCGCAGATCCATCACCGTAACGTCGTATGCTTTTTTATTCAGTGCCGCTTCCGCGATTTTTTGTGCGAGTGTCTTTGAGGTCACAATACTCCTTTTATTTCTTCCATGGAACTAAATTTTTGAAATCCTTTCCGATCACAACCGATGCGGAGACCATATGATCGTTGCTGAATTGCTGGATCACGTTCTTGGGTTTGATGCCGAGTGTGGATGCAAGATACTTTGCGTCGTTCAGTTTGCCGCTTCTGTCTATGACCATCGACTCTTCCACGTCGAACGATTTATAATTCCCCATTTCAACGACATCATACCCTGCCTGGCGGCAGAATTTTGTCATTGTCGTGCCGACACCCGACGTTCCGCATCCGTTGAGGACATTGATCTGAATCGGTACATGCGCTGTATCAGCATCATTCTTCGGTTTCACCGCACTCGCTGCCGGTTTCTCGGACATGATCCTGTACAACTGCATTCCGTTAAATAGCACAAGCAAGGCGATTGCGATTGAAAGCAACAGTCCTTTTTTTGATCCCGAATCAGTCATGAATAAAAAAATAACCGAGGAAGCCTGTTCGACCGCTCGGTTACTTGCGATGAAAACATGATAGGAACGTAAATTGAATTAGTCCTCGTAATACCCAAGTCCTGAAAACATCCCGCCGAATGGCTGGTACCCGTAGTATGAATATGGATATTCTCTGTACGACAAACGGATAGTCGTGTTCTCCCACGGGCGATAATTGATCTCTGCACGGCTCAACGAGAGCCTGTTAAACTGATTTTGCAAACGATGTTCGAATGTACTGTAGGGAGAATTCTGCAAACTAATATCCACACGGGCATCTAGATTGGGAGCAAACTGATACAGCATCGTGTTTGTGTACCGCTGCAGTGCAATCCCCTCTCCGCTGAATGCAGTATAACTTGCTGAATAACTGTGCCGCATTTGAAAATTATTCGGGTTGAACAGATTGAACCAATCCGATGCAGACTGCGGTTGGATGAACGAATCGGAGACCCTCGGCTGCTCGGACGATTTTGGTTTGAACTGTGCCGTTGCCGAGACCGAAAGCAGAACGATCAACACAAGAATATTTTTCATATCATCATCTCCGTTAGTTCAACTGAAAATTAGGAAAAACCACCCGCTTTGTCAATATAGACAATTATTCGATACTAATTGTTCCTTGTTTTCATCACTTCTTCCGCCTCTTTTAATTGCTCCAGAGTGTTCACTCCGCGAATTTCATTGTAATCATCGGTCATCATTGCAGAAACGACCAGCTTTTGACTCCAGAAATGACCGAAGACGTCTGTCAGATAATATTCATTTTGTGCGTTGTGCGGATTGATAAATTGGAGTGCTGAAAAGAGATACTTATTGTCGAAAAGATAAATCCCCGAATTGATCTCTTTCACGTTGCGTTGCGCTTCGGTGGCATCTTTGTGTTCAACAATGCCGACAACGTAACCGCTCTTGCTTCGCAAAATTCTCCCATAGCCGGTCGGGTCATCCAACTTTGCCGTAAGAATAGTTCCGACGGCATTATTGTCCCGGTGATACTCGATCAATTTTTCGATCGTTTCTTTCCTCAATATCGGAACATCGCCGGAGAGAACGAGCACATCCCCGGTATATCGTCGCAGAAACGGTTCCGCTTGCATCACAGCATGCCCTGTGCCGAGTTGAGGATCTTGCACTGCAAATTGCACGTTCGGGC
The DNA here is from genome assembly GCA_016182545.1 of Ignavibacteriales bacterium. Classification (GTDB taxonomy): domain Bacteria; phylum Bacteroidota; class Ignavibacteria; order UBA10030; family UBA8401; genus SpSt-333. Next base: position 19,610 of record JACPGG010000074.1, on the reverse strand, counting down.
TTACGGTTTCCAGATGTGAATAGACCGACTCGCGCTGGTACCCGACGATGACGATTACTTTTTCAGATTTCAACGACTGGGCAAGCTCGACGACATGCTGAATCATCGGCTTGCCGTTCACTTCGAACATCACTTTCGCTCTGTTCGGATCTTTCATCCGTGTACCTTTGCCGGCAGCCATGATGATGGTTGCAAAATTAGACATCGGAATTTCTCCTTCTGATCTTCCTGGAATTTATACGGTCACAATAATATTATCAATCAACCGCGTCGATCCGAATCGAACCGCGAGCGGAATCAACACGGTTTGATTTTTTTCGAGGATCTTTTTTGATGTTAGATCGGTGGCATCGACAATATCAATATAATCAATTTCTGTAGGATTTTTCGCTTGTATCAATTCTCTCATTTCAGAGACGATCGTTGAAACATTTCGTTCGCCTGATTTGATCTTCGTCTCTGCAAGTTTCAGCGATTGATACAACACTGTCGCATTCTTTCTCTCATCAGGATTCAGATACACGTTGCGCGAACTCATCGCCAATCCGTCCACTTCTCTCATGGTAGGAACAATCTCGATGTGAATCGGCAAATTCAGATCGCTCACCATTTTTTTTATTATGACAAACTGCTGTGCATCCTTTTGCCCGAAATACGCGGTATGCGGCTGTACTATGTTGAACAATTTTGCCACAACGGTAGTGACTCCTTTGAAATGCGTCGGTCTAAATTTCCCTTCGAGAACGGATGACATTTGTTCAATCGTTACATAACTTGAAAATCCGTTCGGGTACATCTCTTCTGCCGTCGGAACAAATAATACTTCACATCCCGCATCAGCAGCAAGGGTGGCATCCCGTTCAATATCGCGTGGATAGCGTGAATAATCCTCGTGCGGGGCAAATTGTGTGGGGTTGACAAAAATGGAAACGACTACAATATCACATTCAATTTTCGCTTTTCGGATAAGTGACAAATGCCCTTCATGCAGAAAGCCCATGGTGGGAACAAATCCTATTTTTTTTTCTTTACGAAACGATTGAAGGAACTGACGAACATCCGGAATGGTATGAATTGTTTTCAACAGGCGTACAAGGATAGTGTTAAATAATTTTCTTCCCGAATCCCGACTGCATCAACTCAACGGCGAATTCAGCGGATTGATTACGGTTATCGAGGATCGGATTTGCTTCGACCACTTCGAGCGAATTCATCCGGTTGTTCTCTGAAAGAGTTTCCATAATAAGATGCGCTTCACGGTAATCGAGTCCCCCTTTGACGGGAGTACCGACCCCGGGACATTCTCTCGGATCCATCGCATCGAGATCAAAACTGACGTGAATAAAATCGCAATCTTTCAATTTTCTCAGCGCCCGCGTCATGATGACCGCCATGCCGTGCTTATCAATATCTTCCATCGTAAAAATATTGAGGTTATTTTTTTTAATCGCGAGTTTCTCTCCCTGATCGAGATCGCGGATGGCTATCATCACGACATTCTTCGGATCGACCTTTTGAAAATCGCCGCCGACCGATGTCAATTCGATCGCGCCGAGTCCGATCGAAGCGGCAAGAGGCATGCCGTGGATATTACCCGACGGGCTTGTCTGGTCCGTGTTCATATCGCCGTGTGCATCAACCCAGAGAACGCCGAGTTTCTTACTGTTCTTCTTGCAGTAATTGGAAACTCCCGCTATCGTTCCGATCGCAATCGAATGATCGCCGCCAAGCACCAATGGAAAATCACCGGCTTCGAGTATCTTTTCGACTTTTGCGGACAACAACGTACACGCTCTGACGATCTCCGGAAGATATTTCAATTTCGGATTTTTGACTTTTTGCTGCTCGGGAATTTTTGTTGAGATATCACCCTCATCGATCACAGAATGACCGAGGGATTGGAATTTTTCTCCAACACCTGCAATGCGTATTGCGGACGGTCCCATGTCGACACCGCGCCGGCCCGCACCAAGATCCATTGTAACACCGAGAATATGAATATTCATAAATATCGATCGGCAGGATGGCAAAATTGCCATCGTACCCCGGCTAGTTCATCATCGAGAGTAAATTCGATATCGTTGTTTTGAGGTCTTTCCTTGGAACAACGACATCAACAAAACCTTTTTCCAGCAAAAATTCTGCCCGCTGAAATCCTTCCGGAAGATCCTTCCCGATCGTCTGTTTAATAACACGCGGTCCGGCAAATCCGATCAATGCACCCGGTTCGGCGACATTGATGTCGCCAAGCATCGCATAACTTGCAGTCGTTCCGCCGGTGGTCGGATCGGTCATTAACGAGATGTACGGGATTTTTTTCTGCGACAGTTGAGCAAGTTTCGCACTTGTTTTTGCGAGCTGCATCAATGAGTATGCCGCTTCCATCATCCTTGCACCGCCGCTAGCAGAAATGATGATGAGCGGGGCTTTCAACTTCATCGATTTGTCGATTGCGCGGACGATCTTCTCACCGACAACGCTCCCCATGCTGCCGCCGATGAACGCAAAATCCATACAGGCAATCACAGTCTCACGTTTATTCATCTTCCCCGTACCGTACCGGATCGCATCGTGCAGTCCTGTCTTCTTGATCGTTTCCTTGATCCTGTCCTTGTATTTTTTTGTGTCGACAAAGTTCAGCGGATCTTTCGACGTCATCTTTGCATCGTGTTCCTTGAATGTCCCTTCATCGAAAAGAATTGAAAAATATTCTTTGCTTCCGATACGGAAATGAAAACCGCATTTCGGGCAGACCCATAAATTCTGTTCAACGGCACCTTTGTGAAGAATCTCGCCGCATGAACTGCATTTCGTCCACATTCCCTCCGGCATTTCCTTCTTCTGATTGCCCGAATCTATATTTTCTTTTGAACGCCTGAACCAAGTCATAGAACACCTTTCGTTTGACAGGACAAAATATCCATCCTGCGCCTATTTTTCAACGACTATTTATTTCTTCGGAGTTGTTACTACAAAATCACGCAAATACAACGGTTCACAATGCGAGAAATCGGACACGATGAACTCTTTTTGACGATGTTCGCCAAGCAATGCTATCGAAGCGGCGCTAATCTTCGGCTGCTCAGTAACAGCATGACGTATGTGTGCGTCTTGAAGAATGATCTCTTTCAACGCGATCGAAAATTCGGATTCACGGCGGCTCTCATTCTCAACCGCATAGAATGCGTAGAACGCCTCATCCCTCTTTGCGTCTATCATCGCGCAAAAAAATTTAGCCTGATCCTTTTTTATTGACAGCCGATAAGATTCAGCAATCCCATCGAGCGTCGGGACAGCGAGCAGTGGTGTATCGCATGCAAGCGCAAGACCTTTTGCAATGCTTAAACCGATGCGCAATCCGGTAAACGAACCGGGACCAATCGAGACCGCGATCGCATCAAGATTCTTTGCGGAGAAGGAAGCACCGATAAGAACTTCGTCGATGATCATTAACAATCGCTCAGAGTGAATATTCTTTTCGTACAATGACCGTTCGCCGAGAACCGTTCCTTGATGCACGAGCGCCGCGCTGCAGACTTCCGTTGCCGTTTCAATTCCAAGGATCATCGCTGCTCTATGGTGATGATGCGGGACATTTCGGTCTCGCCAAGAGTTAAATGAACATCATATCGTTTAGCCGGGAGTTGTTGGCTTATCATTTCCGCCCATTCAAACACGCAGATCCCGTTCCCTTCGACATATTCATCAAACCCAATTTCGCGCAATTCTCCGATGCTGCGAAGGCGGTAAAAGTCAAAATGGTAAAGAGGAATTCTTCCACCCCGATGTTCATTGACAACAACAAATGTGGGACTTGTGACATGTTCTTTGATCCCCAGTCCGAGAGAAATTCCTTTTACAAACCGGGTCTTCCCGCTCCCCAAATCCCCATACAACGCAACTACATCACCCGGCCGCAGTCTGTTTGCAAAACTACTCCCTGCGCCGATTGTTTCAGATTCACTATGAGAGACGATCTTTTCCACTTCCGCTGTTTATTTCGGCTGCATCGTAATGACCGGCAGAATCATTTCTTCCATTGAAATACCGCCATGCTGGAAACTATCTCTATACTGATTTAAGTACTTGTGATACTCCGTCGGATAGACGAAGTAGTAGTCTTCTTTTGCGACAATGTAATTTGTCGTAATACCCCGCTGCGGTAGTTTGAAATCTTTCGGGTTCTTCAGAAAAATTGATTGCTTGTCGTCCGATTTCAGGTTACGTCCGAATTTGTAGCGAAGATTTGTCGACGCCTCGCGATCGCCGATCACTTTAGAACCGCGCAGGCATCGTACGCTGCCATGATCTGTCGTAACGATAATCTTAATATCTTTTTTCTGTGCCAGAGCCTGGAACATGCCGAGCAAGGATGAATGCTTGAACCACGAATTCGTCAGCGAACGGTACGCCGATTCATCCGGCGCGATCTCTTTTAAAATAGGATCGTCAGAGCGGCCGTGCGCAAGCATGTCCACAAAATTGACAACGACTGCCGTTAATTTATTCTGTGTGTACGACAATATGTTCGATTGGATCTGGCGGCCGAATTCCGTATCGAGAATCTTGACATATTTCGGTTCCGGTTTTACCAGAATGCGTTTGCGTTCGATCAATTTCAACAACAATTCTTTCTCATACTTGTTGTGGCTCGATTCATCGTCATCTTCGTTTTGCCACAGATCAGGATAGCGCTGTTCCAATTCAAGAGGAAACAGACCGCTGAAGATCGCATTCCGCGAATACGGCGTGGCTGTCGGAAGGATGGAAAAATAATATTCTTTCTCGATCGAATATAATTCGCGCAAGTACTCTTCCATTACCAGCCACTGATCGAGACGCATACAATCGACCACGAACAGGAACACCGATGGGGTCTCTTTCAGATGAGGGAAGACGGACTTTTCAAGGATCTCCGTTGAGAGCACGGGACGATTCTCGGTTTTGTTGATCCACGCCTGATAATTTTTTTCGACATATTTCGAGAATTCAGCGTTGCATTCGCGCCGCTGGTCTGCAAGCATCCGCTGCAAACCAAGGAGCGGATGTTTATCCAATTCCATCTCCCAATTGACTACTTTCAGATAGAGATCGATCCATTCCGTATAATCCAACGGATTTAAGAGCATCCTTGAAATGGATGAAAATTCCTGCGTATAATCGCGCGAGACTTGTTCACTCTGAATCTTCTTCCCTTCCAGAAATTTCTTACAGACAAGCAGTATCTGACTTGGATTGACCGGTTTGGTAAGATAATCGGAGATCTTGCTGCCGATCGCATCTTCCATCAACGACTCGGCTTCGTTCTTGGTGATCATAACAACGGGGAGTCCGGGAGATATTTCTTTGATCACAGCCAATGTTTCAAGACCACCTTTTCCCGGCATCATTTCGTCGATCAAGACAAGATCGATCAATTTGCTTTTGACAAGCTCGATTGCATCTTCACCATTTGTGGCAGTGTCAACCGAATAGCCTTTGTCTTTGAGCAGCACAATATGCGCGCGAAGCAATTCGATCTCGTCATCTATCCACAGTATATTTCCTTTTGATTGTTCCATAGATTCTCACTTCCGGCAGACGAGTACGCCTGCCACCCTTCTATTATTGAATTGCAATGTGGACGTCGAGTCCCCCTTCGTTCGTTGACGAACCGGGAATACTCGAGCCCCCTTCATCCGGTTTGATGCTTGAATACCGGTAAAAGACCGATGCTGTCACGCGCGAACTCAACACGTAACGGACTCGCGGCTCCATTTGCGTCCTCGACGATCCTTCACCGGGAGTCCCTTTTGTATTCAATTCTTTCCCGCTTGGATCCACTTCGTATGTTGTGCGTGAACTTTTTGAGTATGAATATGTAAAACTGATGTCAATATCATTTTGAAGTGCAAGACCGAACAGTGGTATTTCAAATCCGGATCGTGCGAAACTTGCGGTCAACGACATTTCATTCGATACAGACTCGATGATATTTTTCGATGAGGGGGTCAGATCATAATTGACCGTCGAGCCGTACCGCACATTCGCACTCATATTCCCTTTCAACACTTCTTTGAATGTAATGTTGACGCCTGCAAGAGGCGAGAATCCGTACGATATTCTCTGGGACTCCGTGATATTAGCTCCGCCTGGATCTCCTTTGTACGATCTTCGATACGATGATTGATATGCATGATCCAAGCTGACGCGTGTGGCAAAATTTTTGAATATTCCCAACTGCTCCAATCCATCCCACCGGAACGAATAATTCGCCCGCGGGAAGAATTCGCCGAATATTTTTTTAAAGATCGGGAATGACTCCATTCCTTTTTCAAATGCCTCAGCCAGTTTTGCATCGTTCTTTCGAGTGTCGGAATTGTCCCCTGCCAATTGCGCATACTTCTTCCCCACATCTTCGATCCCGCTTTTGAATATTGAAAACACAAACGTCGGTGGTAGTGTAAAGAATGAACGTTCAATGGATCCTCCCGTGGCAGCGCTGACAAGTGATACACGTCCGAATCCAAGTGAATCTGTCTGAAGATTTTGTGTCTTTGAATAGTCCCAGCCGACATTCCAGTTTAAATCAATACGGGCACCCGTCCACAAATCGCGGCTCGTTCGAAACGTCACTTTGTTGCTTTGGGAGAACGCATCCGTCAATCTGCCTTTAGGTACACGGGCGCGAATTTGTTTATTCGCGTCGGTACTGAAACCGATGAATGGAAATTGTGATTTTAAAAACACATCGGTGATATTTGCAGACGGCGTCGACACCAAACCCAATTGGTAGGCACGCGACGGTCCGAACTTTCGCTCCGACTCTTGTATAAACGGTACACGTCCGAAGAAGTTGGCAAATCCGGGACGGCCCGGGACGCCGTTGTTCGACACTGTGTTCGTTTGCGTAAAGCTGATATTCACTTTTTCATAATCCAGAAGAGGCGCTTTGATGAACGTGCGCGCAATGCCGATCAGTCCGCCCCCCGGTTTTTTTGCGGGAGGAGATTGCGGCTGCTGTTCTGTCGAGTCAACCGACGGTTCTTCCGGCGTTTGCTCCTTGTTTTCCTGCGGCCTTTCTTCTTCATCATCGTCACGTCCACGGCGTCCTTGCGACGGTGTTGGGAGCGCGGTTTCAGCGGATGTTTCAGTCTCCGTCTGTTTGGGAAACCACGAATCGACAAACGCTTTTAAGCTGACATCGGTGGAGAATGAAATATTATTTCCCCAGCCGGTCCCTATTCCGAGGTCACCCTGCTGCAAATTATTTTGCCAGCGATAGGAGACGCCGTACCGGGCAGAGAGAGTGACGTACTTATTCAGGTCGAATATCGTCGGTACGCGCGGACGGGTGTTGACGTTGAATGATTGACTGTAGCTGTTGTCAAAACCGAAATTGACCATTTGATCCTGGAAGAGGATCTTTTCTAAAATTTCCTGGAAAGTACGCTGTTTGCCGAACCGATCCACTTCAAGATGCACAAGCGAACTGGAAATACTGACGGAATAATCACCGGATACATTCAACAATCCCCCTTCGGTCAGTTTCCAGCCGAATGATAAACTGCGGGACGCCGAAAGTGACCGGACGGGATTTATCGTGCCGGTCTGCTGGCGCAACCGTTGGTTCGTCCGTGAACGCGCCATCGAAAAATCGGTGGAGATATTTGTAATAGGAATGTAGAAGAGTTGAGCATTCTTCAATTCCTCGAACAAAAAGACGCCGTCGAAAAACCCGAACGGTTGCAAATAATTATCCGGATCGAGCGTATATGCGTACCCGAGCCGCGCGTTCCATTGCCACGACGTTTGCAAGAAAACTGTCGGGGAACGATGGGTAGATGTCGTATAACTGAATCCGTATGTGATCTTGTTGAAAAAGTCCCTGAGGAGCCAAAAATTGGAGGGGACATTCAGTTTGAACGACGGCATCGAGTATGTTTCCGTGATCGTCAACGTCTGTACTTCCGACAGGATGCGCTGCTTCTCTTCCTCTCCCTGTTGTTCCGATCCTGTTTCTTTTATGACATCATCCCTTTGAAGATTTGCTGCCTCCTCAACAACGATATCCGAACTTGGCAGGTATTGAGGCTTTTGTAGCGCTTCACTGTGAGAATAACTGAACGGGAAGGATGAACCAGCCCATTCCTGCGGCAAAAACTTATCGAAAGAAATACTCGTTGAGAGATTCCAACTTTGGCTCGTAACGCGTCCGCCAAAACGGTTCTCAAGGCTGTGGAAGAACGGATCGGTTTCCGAGTATGTGAACGCCACAGAACCGAGGTCTGCAAGTTTCACGCTTGTACTAAAACTATATGCCCATCCGGGAGTGTCGTCGACATCGGTCAGACGAAGCTCATTCAACCAGATCTGACCGGTGATCGGTGTGCCGGGCTGGTTGGGCACAACGGGATTTTCGACACCGATGGAAATGTACGCGATCTTGATCAACGTCGGGTTGCCGAGCACGGCATAGGTCGATCCTTCCGGACCCCCTTCAACGGGAATCACCTTCCTCACATTCAACGAATCCCTCCCTTGCTTGATTGCGGTGATATCCTGAAATTTGATCCGGACATTATTTCTCTCATCCCATTTCGGATACACAGGAGCTTTGTATTCATAGTAGTTCGAACTGTCAGAACCGAAACGGATATATACTTTCGCTGTTGGGTTGGACGGATCATCACTGAACCTGTGATCGGGAGTATCGTCCCCATGAACGAACATTTTCATCTCACGATAGCTGAATACATCGAGAGGCCTGTATGAATACCGTTTGATTGCTTCTTTGCTTTCACCATCCTTAAGATCGAAGAAATTCAACGCGAGAGATTGTTCATTGCCGTACACTTCCTCATCCGGTTTTGTGCGGTCTTTCTCGCGGATAACACCCGGAGGAGATGAGTATCCTTGCAGCGAGTTATCTTCAACGTTGACAACGGAAACTTTGAATGTGCTGTCGTTCTTCTTTACCTCTTCCCATTGATTGCCGATCAGATTGAACTCTGCAAGACGTATCTCAAACTCTTCATCATGCCCGGTGAACCACACACGGACATATTCTATCAGGGAAAGATCCGGAGTACCGATCTTATTTTTGAACTCGGTGAGCGGAATGCGGTATTGATACCAGCCGTTAAAGCCTCCACCTATCCGGTACGGATTGTTCGCCGTGGTGTCGAGCGGGAGTTCAAACTCAAAATAGTTGTTGACGAGATCGGTGCTGTTGTTGTGATTGAGATCTTCGGAATCAGGGAATCTTCCAATCTCACTCGTCTTATTATTTTCCTCGCCGTTGATAAAACGAAAATCGGTTTGTGAAAAAGAGAAGTTGTCCCCGGACGGATCACCCGACATGTCGGGAAGAGAATCGTTATAAGGCGCGTTCGATGTTATAAAGGATGCGAATTGTTGTCGTTCTTGTTCATCGGTCAATCCGTCGAATCCCGTATCTTCCCCTTCGTTCAATATGCCGTTTCGTACCGGAAGTTTATCTTCCGTATCATATCTCTTGTTTGTGATGACATCTTCACTGATTGCCCCGAGGTCAATGAACAATTTTTTCGTGGTATCCGGCGTTCCTTTCGATACATTCATCCATACTTCAATGAAGTTGATATTTTCCTGCACGAGATTGAGAGGTGTCAGTGAAACGGCTCGCTGAATACCTCCCCAATTCTTCTTCGGTTCCGCAAGAAGCGTTTGCCGGAGATTCGGAGAATAATTGTACTTTCCGCGGGATTTGGGATTGTAATTGACCGTCAACGTGGTGATCTGTTCATTGCGACCGACCTTTTTGATAGGTTCGCCGTTTTCATCAACTCCATATATTTCCCGCACCAGGGCAGGATTTGGGGGATTGTACCAAAATGTTTTCGCTTTGGACCGGATCTTTATCGAGTCGGCAAATATTTTTGATATGCTCGAATCAAAATTAAATTGATATGCCGGAACGCTCATATCATGCCACGTCCCGTATCCGACGCCAAGCGGAATGATCCTTTTTGCTCCTTCAAAATCATCGATGTAAGCGATACCGGCACCCTTATCATCCGGGATGGTACTTTTTTTCGTGTTCGGATCGGGGCTCATATACGCCGCTTCACCGCGCAGTGTGAACTCAGACTTCGCCTTCGTGTCGAAGAAGGGCAACGCATCCAGCGCTTTCGTCAGGAACGGTACTTCGCCGGCAGTTTGACCGTCAAATCCATAGATCGTGTTGTTGATCGGTTCTTCACCCAGCCGTACTTTGTCGCTCAACGTCTGCTGGTCGAGATTCATGATCGTAAATCCGAATTTCGTTTTCTCGGAAATGTTCACTTCGCCGCGTGTGCCCAACAACGTTTTGGATGCGAGTTGGAACAGGTCGTTCTGTTCGAACTTGATTTGCAAATTGGCACCCGGAACAAGGGCAGATTGATTTTTAATAATGACCTGCCCAATGATATAGTCAACTGTGTAATCGACATTCGGCGTCAGCACTTGTCCATCGAGAAGAACCTGCACACTTCCCTCGACGACGTTAAAGCCCAAAGGTATAGATGCTGAGATGCCCGCTTTTGCTCTACCCGTAATAACAAATTTATCTTTTGTTGAATTCTTTTGAGCTTCACTGGGGAGTTGAGTATACAACGAATCGTACGCATAAAAATTGTATGCTGTATCAGGATAACCCAAAACCTTCAGCGATGATTTCAGCCCTTCGGTGAACGGAAACAATGATGGAAAGATTAATTTCCCCTGTTCTGTATCAATAGTTTGACCAGGATTAAAATCGAATTTAGTGTCAGATTTCTTCACACCACTTTCATCATATTCGTCCAACCCAAATATCTTGACAATTTTATGGTCACCTAAAACATCAAGGGCATCTTTGCCAGATTGTTCATATTTTATTTCTAGTTCAAAACCTTCTCGTTCAATTTTTCTAGCTTCTTTCAAAGAGTATATATTCTTCATCAACAACCGCCAGGCAACGGCATATTGAGGTAATATGGATTCAGGTTTAATCAACTTTAATACAAGTTTACCTGGCTCATCGTACTTTGTCAATGTGCCGTACAAACTGTCATCCTCTGATCCTGGGGCATTTTCTGTCTTGTATGCAATGGCAACCGCCTCTCCTTCGATCCGAGTGTTAAAACTAATATACCCTGCATCTAGATTGATTTTATAATCCTTATTCGCTTCGAGAAGCCGCCACGTCCCGATTTCAATTGAACCGCTCACTGGATTTGTAATATTTCGGTACTGATCATAGCTTCCGTCACCTGAGACATGACTGGGTAAGGAAATAAGCGCTATTCCTGCTTTTAACTTCGTATTTGTTTGATCATTATCCGTAATCCATACTTCATATTCGTTTTCTTTAATTTGACCCTGGGGATACACTAAAGTTCTGTTTCTGATATACTCTTCATAATATGGTATATACACGGTATCAATAAAATAATGATCTCGGGAATATTCCCATGCTCGTACTGCAAATTCTACTGTTGAAGAACCGCCGGTGATCGATTTTTCCTGGATCTGTCCTTTTTTTTGCGACGCGATCGCAGTCAGTTTCAACGGACCGATCTGGAATCCTGCTTTGATACCGAACAGCGCGGAGCTGCTGGATACAAAGGACGAACTTGTTGCAAGCGACACGTTGCCCGCCTCGACGCTTTGCACGATCTCATCTTCGTATCCTGTGTATTTAATACGCAGCTGGTTTTCGTATTCGAATGTCCGTTGCGTGTTCCAGTCGGCAAGGATGTTCAGTTTATCGCCGATCGTTCCGTTCACCGTGATCTGCACTTCCTGCGAAAAATCAGGCTCGTTCCTTGTATTGCCCAAAGCGCTGATCGTCGATTGATCCTGCGATGTCGTCCGAAATGCGGCGCGGATATCCACTGCACCGGAGATGACAAGATTGATGCGGGGGGGACCAAAAATTGAAAAGACAGGATTTGCCGGAACGGGAATATCGATATTCGTGAATGAACCGAGCAGGTCGCCGAGATCGCTCTTTTTCTTTTTTCCTTCGTCCTCTTTTGCGACCATCTCCTGAAAGTTCTGTTTGAAATCCGCCTGCGACCGCTGCTTCACATATTCTTCCAGCGGCATCTTGATCGGGATCTTGATATCCTTTCCGTTGATCGTCTCGCGCACAATAACATACCTGCCGGTCGAATCGAGTTTCACTTCACGCTGTACAATTGAGGGGGATTTTAAATAAAACGGATTTTCAACCGTAACGCCGCTCGCAACGGGAGAATCTTCACGACGATAGGAGAGTTGCTCAAGATATGTAGAATCTTTGACCTGGTAAGTTCTTACGGTATCATTTTTAACCGATGACGAATCGATCGTTGTCGAATCAACAACGGACTTTGTGAATGTCGAATCGGCGAACATCGCATCGTTTACGAACATGGATCGACCGGAAGGAACAGTCATCCCCCGCGCGTCGGCAGGCGCCATGATGAAAGCATAGAAGCCCGCACCGCACATCACAATAATAAAAAGACCAATGGCTTTACGCACAGATCGCGACGTCAAATTGTGGATTTGTTAGAGATTGAGAAATGGGAAAACAATCAAGTAACCCTTCGATATATTCAGATCAAAAACAGTATCAAATCGCGGTCGATTGTTCTCCTTGGTTGAAATGCAGATCGAATGTGCTGCTCTTACTGCTGAAAAGTAGAGAAATATGGCTTAACATTCAACTATTCAATAAGTTTCTGCTGTTGACCGATGCTGTCCCCCAATACGCTGCTGCTGGCTTGTTTGAGTTTTCCGTCAAATTGGTCCAACCGGCGGGCGGCATCGTCAAATTTGTTCTTGGCGTTATTCAGATGTTTTCCTACGGTTTCGAAATCGTCGGAAAACTTGCTGAGATCGACCTGCAACCGCGACAAATTCTGTATGATCTCCTTCGCGCTTTTCTCCACCTCCATGCCGCGGAATCCAAGCGCGATCACTTGCAGCTGCGCATAGAATGTATTCGGAGAGACCGAGAATACTCTTTTTTGTGATCCGTACGAATACAGATCATTGACATCGCCGAACATCTCGTTTTTGATCACGGTCTCATAATAGATATTCTCGGCAGGAATGTACATCAATGCAAAATCGAATGTCCCTTCGTCGGGAAGGATATATTTCTGCGCAATGGCGTCGATATGTTTCTTCACGTCCGATATGAAGAGCTTGTACGCGACTTTCTTTTCCTGATCTGCCTGAGCATCGACCATCTTCCGGAAATTTTCCAGCGGAAATTTCGAGTCGATCGGTATCATCCCGTTTGCCGTCTTGATGATGGCATCAACCGCGTTTCCGTTACGGAAACGGTATTGTGTTTCGTACGCATTCATCGGCAGGACTTGTTTCAGAATATCTTCCAATAACAGTTCTCCCAGTCCTCCGCGAAGTTTCGGAGCTTTCAACAATTCCTCCAGCTTTGTCATGCTCATGCCCAGCTGTTTAATTTCTTCGCCCGCTTGCATCAATTGTCCCTGGCTTTTTTGCAAATCCTGAATGACCTTCGCAGCAGTGTCGAGACGGGTCCCGATCGTACTCGTCTGGGCTGAAAGCTGTTGGTTGAATTGTTCGGTCGTTTGTTTCAACGAATCGCGCACGACCGACAGCTGCTGATTGATGCTATCGGTGGTCGTGCGAAGACTTTCGAACATGACATCGTTGGAATTTTTCAGGTTGCTTGAGACCGCCTCGGCGGTGTTTTTCAACGTTTGCGTCACTTCGCCCCGCAGCGAATCGATCTGCTGCTGGATCATCAACTGCGATTGATCCGGTTGTTGCGATGCGCCGGGTTTTCTGAATAATACTATTGCGACAAGCGCAACAAGGACGATCAGTAAAATTATGGTCAGAATTTCCATACTAAGCAGGTTTCGTTAAAAAGATGAACAGAACGACGATCAGGATGCTGTACATCAACACCCGTGCATAGAACATACTCCAATTTTTGATGCGATGCCACACATACGAAGCAAGTACTGTTACGGAAATTAATCCGATGGTCATTCCCGCAACTTCGGGAACGGTCTTTGTTTTACCGACGATGAACGCCAAACTGTGGTTATTGAAAAACTGCCCGTAGATCACAAGCAAATGTCCTGCATACGCAACCAATGATTCGGCACCGACAATACTGACAACCGATTTCCCGGAGCGATATCTCTGCTCCCAATACCATAATAGCGACAGCAAAATCATCACAATACCGAGCCGGATAAAAAAGAAGCCGGGATTCGATCTCCAATAATTATGTTCGCCGTAGATCGTCAACGGCAGAACGTCCGCAGCCAACGAAAGGAGGATTATTGCTGCTCCGGCAAAAAGAAACCGAACAAATATCTTCCGTTGATCAATCGTATCCTTCCACCAGACCCATAACTGAGCGGCAATGCCGCCACACAACACAAATCCCATCCATGGAAAGAGTGGGAACTGAGAACGATGCGCCGCGGTAAAATAATTGGCGATCGGTTCGGGAAAGATATGATCGATATTCCTGTCGTGCATCAGCGGCGAACCGAAGATCATGACAACACCCAGCAGAACAACCGAATAGAAATACCTTTTCTGTTCGCGAAACAATAGAACGAGTGCGACCATTGTCAACAGTGAAACCGCGATCGTATGCAGCACGTCGATCTTCCAGAACACTCCCCATTCTTCCCAGCTGATCTGCATCAGTTTGTTGAATGAGAAAAAAGGGAGATGCAGCGCATACCCGACCGCAAGTATCTGTAATATTCTACCTACCTGTTTCCAAAACACCGGCGAGCGGTTTAAATAGTCGTTCCACTTTCTCTGTGCAACGATGACAAATGAATATCCCGACGCAAAAAGGAATGATGGCGCAACCAATCCATTGATAAAATTCAGGATTTTGAACCACGCTTCTTCACGGAAGCCGGGGATCAAAAATGCATTGAAGACATGCACCTCGATCATCACCAACACAGCCCAGCCGCGGAGCAGGTCGATGTACACGTACCGTTGTTTTTGTTCAGCCATTTAGTAAGGACGTACGAGAAAAAGAATGATAAATATTCCGGCTACGGCGAATTTCATTACTGCTGCCGCACGTTTGTATTTCTTTTTGAATTGATACCAGCCGAATGTAAATCCCGCAATCGCAAAGAGAACGACAAGGAATACAGCCGTCGTTTGTACCACTGACAATGTCGGCAGCACGATCTGCTGCAATCCTTTATTGACCACCGACCCGTAGAGTATGATAAGGTGGACCACGTAGATAAAGAGCGATTCCCTCCCCATGATCTGAGGCAGTTGCGAAGTGATCTTCAATGAATGTTCGGCGAAGAAAACGCTGCTGGTGATGACAAGGACGAATCCCAGGCGAGCAAAGATGATCAATGGATTTACTTTCCATACATCATGGAGCGGATAAATATGGAATGGGAGATTTACAACGATCAAAGGACATGTGAAGACTGCAACGCCGGTCACCACCGCATTCTGCATCAACTTCATTGCATGGTGATGTTCCTTTGCATTGATGAACATCCACGAAAAGATAACGCCGCAAAGAATGTATCCCGACCACGGGAAGAGTGGAAACCATGAATTGTTGCCGACATTCAGGTACGATACGAGCCACAACGGAACCATTGTTGTGAAATCGATCGACCATATAATCGGGGACAAAAAGATAATAAAGAGAGCGGCAATCCCGATAGAGAGGACGAATTTCCTCTCGACTTTCAGGATCAAAACGAGCAATTGTAATATCAACATCGTCGCCGCGATGCAATGCAGGGCATCAACCTGCAGCCACACAGCTATTTCACCGGACGTTGCTTCGGCGAGGATCTTTTGTAAAGAGAAAAATGGAAGATGCAGTGCGTACCCGATGAACAACAATCCGATGAACTTCCCGATCCGCCGCCAAAAATGCTGTGTCGGCGCAATGTGTTCTCCCCATTTTTTGAATGTCGAAATTCCGAACGCCGTGCCCGAAGCAAAAAGGAACATCGGCGCAATGAAGCCGTGGAAAAAGTCGTGGGCAAAAAAAAGTGTATTGGAACGGAGATTGAAATCGAGCAAGGCGTCGAATGTATGCCCCTGGATCATGAACACGACGGCGAGAAAGCGCAGAAGGTCGATAAACAAGTATCGTTGTTTGGAGTGAGGCATTCTTTTACGTTGAGGAAATGACCTTCATCTTCTTCCCGACCGTCTCAAATGCTTCCAGTGCATGATCAATATCTTTTTTAGAAAGTGCGGCGGAGATCTGTACACGCAGGCGTGCTTCACCTTTCGGCACCACCGGGAACCACAACCCTTTCACATACACGCCCGCTTTCAGCATCGCCTTGCTCATTTCCTGCGCAACGGACGCTTCGCCGAGCATAACCGGTACGATGGGATGATCTCCTTCAAGTATGTGAAATCCAAGTGCTGAAATTTCTTTCCTGAAATATGCAGTATTATCGTGAAGTCGTTTGACGATCGATTTGTCTTTTGTCAAAAGATCGAATGCGGCGATGCTTGCCATAACAACAGACGGGGGAAGAGAATTGGAAAATGTGTACGGGCGCGCCTTCTGCCGGAGATACTCCACCATTTTCCTGCTGCCGCTGATGTACCCGCCGAGCGCGCCGCCGATCGCTTTGCCCAGCGTTCCGGTCAACACGTCCACTTTGTTCAGCACGACGAATTTTTCGGGAGTGCCTCTCCCCGATTTGCCGACAACACCGATCGCATGGCAGTCGTCGACAAAAAGCATTGCGTTATACCTGTTCGCAAGTTCGACAAGTTTCCCGAGTTGCGCGTAACTCCCTTCCATGCTGAAGACGCCGTCTGTTGCAATGAACTTGAATCGATAATCGGCATTCTTATCCGCTTCAAGCAATTGTTCCAATTGTGCAACGTCGTTGTTCTTGTATATTTTCTTGTCGGTCGTCTCCGGTTTGCATAACCTCATCCCGTCGATGATACTCGCATGGTTCAATCCATCGGTGTAAATAACATCCTTGTAATTCTCGTAGCCGAGTTTTTCATTGGTGAGGGATGCAAAGAAGGCGTTGTTTGCAGCAAATGCCGATGAGAATAGGATCGTCTCTTCTGCACCGACAAATTTTGAAATTTTTTTCTCCAGTTCGAGATGGATCGTCTGCGTACCGCAAATGAACCGGACCGATGCCATGCCGTACCCGTATTCTTTGATCGCTTCGATCGCCGCTTTTTTTACTTTGGGATGATTCGACATTCCCAGATAATTATTCGATGCAAGCATCACCACCTTTTTTCCGTTCACCTTCACCACGCCTGCTTGCGGTGTTGAAAACGCAGTCTCGAATTTATATGTATTGGCATCGTGAATGCGCCGGATTTCGCCGGATAGAATTTCATTATAATTCATACTGAGCTCGGATTTTTTTTTCAAGAAGATGTCAGATAGTTCATTCATGCTTTTATTAATCGGATTGCGAATGACCCGTCAATCCCGTGACGATGCGGATATGTCTCCACATAACCGTCCGGATGGACAAGTTTTTCATTCACATACTTTGATGCCGGATCGATGGAAAACTCAGGATGGTTCTCCAAAAATTTCTTCACAAGGTTGAAATTCTCCTCCGGTTCGATCGTGCACGTGCTATAGACCATTGTCCCGCCCGACTTCAGAAGTTTGGAGGCATTTTCTATCAGTCGTTCCTGACTTTTGACGACATCGACAATATCGCGCATTTCACGTTTGATCTTGATGTCCGGTTTCTTTGCAAGCACACCCAATCCCGAACATGGCGCATCAACGATGACCTTGTCCGCAGGTTCGCTTTCGAAGTCACCACCGTCAGCGGCGACATATTCCACATTCGTTATTCCCAAACGCTCACACCCCGTCTTCACAAGATTCAACCGTGTCTGGTACTTATCGACAGCGATGATCTTCCCTTGATTCTTCATCGTCTCACCGAAGAATGTTGTCTTTCCCCCCGGCGCTGAGCAGAGATCGATCACGCGCTCTCCGGGTTTCACATCCAGCAGTGTGGATGCAATGCCGGCGCTTTCATCCTGCACGGTAAAAAATCCACGCCTGAAAATTTCCGTCTGTGAGATATTCGATAAATTGGTTGTGCGCAGAAACATCGGGAGGTAGGAAGAACGCTCGTACGAGATGTTGTGCAACTCGAACATCTTCATGAAATCTTCGATGGATGTCTTCATCGTGTTGATGCGGAGCGTGAGTCCCGGTTTTTGGTTCTGTGCCTCGAGTAATTTTTCCGTTTCGTAAAAGCCGAACCGGTTCATCCAGCGCCGCAACATCCAGAGCGGGTACGAAAACATCGTCGACAGATAGAGCGCTGCATCGTTCTGCACGTCGGGATAATGAATTCCCTCCTTGTTGCGTATAATGTTGCGGAGAACGCCGTTCACCAATCCCGCTGCTTTTTCTCCTCGCACTCTTTTCATGAATTCCACTGCCTCGTTCACTGCAGCGTGATCGGGGACTTTATCCAGGAAGAGAATTTGATACAGTGCGGCACGCAGCGTGTTTCGCACCGTCACTTCAGCTTTGGAGAAATTCCCGTGGAAAAATCCGTTCAATACCCAGTCAAGTTTTGACTGCCAGCGAAGCACGCCGTGCACGATCTCCATCAGCAGCGCTTTGTCGAAATCGTTGAATTCACTCGACCGCAATTCCGAGTCGATCAATTTGTCGAGATACGAATCTGTCCGTTCAACACGGTTGAGGATCTTCACGGACGTTCCTCTGACCCCCGCAAAAAGCATTTTCTGTTCGACTTTATTTTCCTGATTTTGTGCTGTTTCCATAATTTCCCATCATACTGTTGATCTACACAGGACGAACATTCCTGTTTGTCCGAAAGTTTGTCAACATAATTAAAAATGGACAAGCAAGAATGATTGTCCTACTTTGATCTCTTACAACGGCATTCCACGTTTGCGGCGTTCGTTGCTCGTCAGATCGAATATCGTTCGGAATAATATCTCTTCCGAATCGGTCAATGCAATGGTGCGGCGGATCATTACTTTGCGCGCCACGTTGATCGCTTTATCGGCATTGTAGGTGGTGAATGTTTCTCCTGCTGCACCCCACGAGAAAGACGGAACATATTTTGGCGGGAAACCCGTACCAAAAATATTACTCGACACGCCGACGACAGTCCCGGTATTGAATGTAGAGTTGATCGCTGTTTTGGAATGATCGCCGATCGTGACGCCGACAAATTGCATTCCGCTGTCAACAGGTTCGCCGTTGACGTACACTTTTACGGAACCGTAATTATTCTTCAGATCGCTTGTCACTGTTCCTGCACCGCAATTGACCCATGCACCAAGATATGAATGCCCCAGGAAGCCGTCATGCTGCTTGTTGGAGTAACTGTGCAGGATCGATGCCTCGATCTCACCGCCGACCTTACAAACGGGACCGATGCTTGTATCATGATAAATTTTTGCGCCGACCTTGACGACCGAATGATCGCCGATATATGCGGGACCGACAATAGTGGAGAATGGCATAATGGTGACATTCTTCCCGATATACACCGGACCTTCTTCAGCATCGATCACAACTCCGGGCTTGATCACGGTGCCGGCATCGATGAAGATATTCT
>JACPGG010000054.1 GCA_016182545.1 Ignavibacteriales bacterium | reverse complement strand
CAATCATCGCTCTGACAACTTGTTGAAACTTTTTACTAAAATTTATTACGGTTACGTTTCTACCTAATTACCTAAAGATTTAACCACATCAAAATTAGACCGCCAAAATATCCCTTACATTTTTTTACAGTGTGACGTAGGAACGAGATAAAAGGAGACCGAAGGCCTCCAATGATAGTATCGATGCTGCGCAAAAAACCATACGACTCCTTCGGAGTCGAACAATGATCTTTGGAATAAAAACAATAGACATGTCATCCCTACGGATGAAATTATAGTAAAGGGAATATATTATGGAAGAAGAAAAAAAAGAGATCAAACCGGTCATCGACGAATACAAAGGAAAGCCGGTCATACGCATTCCGCTTGTGGAGGATCCGAATCCTGAGACATCGTGGCATTGGTTATCGTTTGGCAAAAGCAAAGCGAAAGCGATCGTTAAGTATTATGATGCGATAAAAAAGTTCGGGGAGGAGTAAACGAACATTTTATCTCCATTTTATTTTTCATCTCACTCTAAAACTCAGTTTGGGAGTGATGTCTTAAGAAACTCTGTTTCTGTTTTCGGGTCAATGAAACGGTGTTGCTTAAATAGCGTTCCCAATCAGACAGACTGTATGAAAAGTCAGTAATTGTCATGTTGATCACGTTCGCTTCGCTCAGTATTAACTCCGCGAAACATCCAGAATTTTTCTGGATTCTTCTCCCGACAAAAAACGTCGGGATCAGAATGACGTTACTCAATAGTTGGTTTTTCACTCACACTGAGAGATAGGAAGCGAGGTAAAACAACAAAGCGGTCATGGTGAGCCCGTCCGCCTCTGGCGGACAAGGCGCAGATTAAGTTTGTGAGGTCATCCTTTTGCCGATCGTGGTTTGACGTATGAGCGGCATCCCGCTAATATTAAACATTAAAAGCGGGAGCCGCATCCTCCAAATATATTAGTCATGCTGAGCGAGCGTAGCGAGTCGANNNTGCTCAGGATGAACATGACGGCGACGTCGCGTCGAAGTATGATTCGAAAACGCAAGAAAACTTTTGAGAAACGGCACCAGTAACAAATGCGCACGTTTGTTTTCATTCAAAAATCATATATTGGAGAAATCAAATATAACTGATATATTAAATCCGATATGTCATTCGATCCAACATATCCCCACAATCTCAATCCGCTGCCGCCGAGAAAAAAAATTGCGAACAGCAATTTTGGCGATCTGTTGCTTCACGCCCGCGTAGAATTGGCGGAATTAAAAGGGGCGTGTTTGCAAATTCCGAATCCGATGTTGTTAATGATGCCATCAATGCTGCGCGAATCGGTCGCCAGTTCCAACATTGAAAACATCAACACAACGCTCACGGAGGTATTACAATGGCAACTTTTTCCCGAATCGGAACGGCGTGAACCCGATAAAGAAGTGCTGCGGTACCGTGAAGCGATGGAATGGGGAAATAAGAACGTACAAAAATACGCTCTCTCAACCAGACTTATCTCCGGAATCCATTCCCGTTTGATTCCCGATGGAAGCGGTCAGTATCGCCGGGTGCAAAATCAGATCGCGAATCTTTCTACAGGAAAAAATCTTTACACTCCGCCGATTGCAAACGCAATCTCTCCGTTGATCAGTAATTGGGAAGAGTATGTCAACAGAACGGGTGATGCGCTTGATCCGCTGATACGGACGATCATCGCGCACTATCAGTTTGAAGCGATCCATCCTTTTACCGATGGGAATGGAAGAGCAGTATTGTATATCAGCGGTTACATCAATAAACATCGCGCGGAATATTATCGCCGTCTGCTTGCCGTAACAACGGATGAGAAATGGGAAGATTTCATTTCGTATATGCTTGAAGGATTTTTTATTCAGGCAAAAGAGACTCATGCGGACCTGAAGAAAATAACATCACTGTTCGACACGACCAAAGAGCAGATACGGAACAAAAATAAAAAGATCTACAGCGCGGAACTTGTGGAAGCAATTTTTACGTATCCCATTATTTCGCCGACGAAACTTGCGGCGACACTCTCCATGCATTATACAACAACAAGCAAATATCTTTTGCAATTAACGGAGATGGGAATTTTGAAAGAAGCAACGGTCGGTAAATATCATCTTTTTGCCAATCATCAATTGCTCCGGATCCTGAACAAACAATCATGAACGAATCTGGAACCAGAGCCGAACAGATTAATTCCAAGTTAAAGCAAACAGTGGAGAGTTGTATAATTAACTATGAAAATTCATCTCACTCCCAAACTCAGTTTTGGGGCGATCTCTTAAGAAACTCTGTTTCTATTTTCGGGTTACTGAAACGGTGTTTGCTTAAATAGCGTTCCCAATCAGAGATTGGGAACGAGGTAAAAAATGGCTCAGTCTAAAAAGTACAATAGAATATTTGGGAGAATGGGAAGCACTATACAACCCTGATTTTAATTATACCGAATTCGGTACAATTAGAAATGCTGCCGGCAGGTACAGTGGGACCTTAGGGCACAAAGATATTGCTTTTCATTTTGGGTGCGGATTAATCCTAAGTATCAATTACTGAAAGAGAACGCAGCCTATGCCGAAAAATAGAAAACTCAATGTAAAAGGAACAGAAGTGGTTCTTTTCACGAAGGACGATGAGGAGTATATTTCTCTTACCGATATTGCCCGCTATAAAAATCCAGATGAGCCGAAAGATGTTGTCGGCAATTGGCTGAGGAATAGAAGTACTATTGAATTTCTTGGTTTATGGGAAAAATTACATAATCCGGAGTTCAAAGGGGTCGAATTCGACGCCTTTCTTTATTATCTCGCTCACAAACTCAGTTTGGGAGCGATGTCTTAAGAAACTCTGTTTCTGTTTTCGGGTTAATGAAACGGTGTTGCTTAAATAACGTTCCCAATCAGAGATTGGGAACGAGATATCATCCAATCTTCTAATTAATTAACGAAAAAATTCTTCACCCGGAAATCAAATCCAAACAGAGTAAGCAATGTGTTTTTCACTCGAAGCAAGCGTCGCCGGCGGTATCGTCATTTCCTCCATAGGAGTCGCCTCTCTTAAAAAAGTCCAAACTCCAAACCAAACTGCATTAGCAAGCGTGCCGCTGGTCTTTGGAGTGCAGCAATTTGCGGAAGGGGTGGTGTGGCTGGCGATCGGTGGCCCGGAGTATGCGCATCTTGAAAGGTACGGCACGTACACATTTCTCTTTATCGCCAGGGTCCTCTGGCCCTCGCTCATGCCACTTGCAGTGCTGCTTATGGAAGAGAGCCGGAAAAGAAAAAAAATATTGCGCGTGATGCTCGGGATGGGATTGTCTGTCTCGCTCTATTATTCGTATTGCATCATCTTTATGAATGTCTCCCCGAATATCGCGGGGCATCATATACAATACATCAGTGATTTTCCGGAGTCGCTCGCCGTGCCGGTCTTTGTTATTTATTTTCTCGCCGGAGTGCCGCCGCTGTTTGTTTCGAGCATCAAAAGGACCCGTCTGCTGGGAGGGTTGATGTTCGCCGCCTGTCTCGTGACCGGAATATTTTATACGGAATATCTGACTTCGGTCTGGTGCTTTTTTGCGGCTGGGGTGAGTGTGGTGGTGTTTTGGATCGTAAGTGCGAAACGATTGGACATTAAATGATTGCATCAGGAATATCAGTCACCCTGAGCGAGCGCGGTCCCGAAGGAACAATCGAGTCGAAGGGTGAGAGGTCACTCTTCGACTCATGCCGATAAACAGCACCGGCATTCGCTCAGAGTGACTAACGCGCTTGCTTCGACTCATACATACAAACATCGTCAGTATTTGCTCAGCGTGACTAAAAAATCGTCATCCTGAGCGAGGGAGCGCAGCGACCGAGTCGAAGGATGACGCCATGGAGTAATCGAACATGCTTCGACTCGACCAGAAAGCGGTCTCGCTCAGCATGACTAAGCAATATAGTCACCCTGAGCGAACGCAGTCCCGAAGGGACAAGCGAGTCGAAGGGTGAGAGGTCACTCTTCGACTCGTCCCGATAAAAAACATCGGGACTCGCTCAGAGTGACTAGGACTCATCTCAAAAATGGATGGTCATTGCGAGGGAGTCCCGCTTTCAGCGGGAGAAACAGCGCGACCGAAGTTCCGCTTTTAGAATCCCGCACGAGCGGAATCCAAAAGCGGGACAATCCCGGCAGTTTCAGGAGATTGCTTCGCCAAAAAACGGCTCGCAATGACAACTTTTCATTTTTGAGACCACTTCTAACTATAGATTGGTCGTCCTAATTGAGTCGAAGGATGACACCATGGAGTAATTGAACATGCTTCGACTCGACCAGAAAGCGGTCTCGCTCAGCATGACTAACGGACGTGCTTCAACTCGTCCAAACAACAGACTCGCTCAGCATGACTAAAACTCAATACCAAAATGTTTTACTCCCAAATTAGACATTGATTTGCAAAAGATGTATTTTTGCCAGTGACAACAAAAACGGAAAAAATGAAACCACACTATTGCGCCATCATTGGGGATATCAACAAATCGCGCGCTCTGGAGCGGCGGGGAGCGGTGCAGAAGAAGTTCGAAGCGGCGATCGATACGATCAACAAGGAATATAAGGATGAGATCGCCTCGAAATTTTTGATCACGATCGGGGATGAGTTCCAGGGGATACTGAAGAGTCCGGCGGAGAGCCATCGGCTGGTCCGCTCGTTTCAAGAGTTGATGAACGGTATTTCATTCGCCTTCG
The DNA here is from genome assembly GCA_016182545.1 of Ignavibacteriales bacterium. GTDB lineage: Bacteria > Bacteroidota > Ignavibacteria > UBA10030 > UBA8401 > SpSt-333. The sequence goes on along the minus strand of JACPGG010000054.1, from coordinate 11,860 downwards.
GGATCGGAGTCGGAACGTTGTCAACTGAACTGAATCCCGTTTCGGCGATCGGCATGGATGGCGAATGTTTTCATCATGCCCGCAGCGCGCTTCAGGCAGCCAAATCAGGGGGGCAGGAGGTCCTCTTTTCATTCAACGATCCTGCTGTTCCACTTTTAAACGTCGTTACCGGCGAGTGGGAATCGCGACGGAGAAAACTTGGCGAAACGGTGCAGAAGATTATGGAGTTGCACAAATCGGGAAAATCGCAGATGGAAATTGCTTCGGTGTTGAAGGTGAGCCAACAGTTCGTTTCTAAAAGTGTGAATTCAAAACAGTTCAAAGAAATCGTGCAGTTTGAAAGAGTCATTAATGAGTTTCTTGCCAATGCCGACCAAAAATCCATGAGACAACTTTAAGTGGTAGTGTTTTAAGAAATACAACCTAATTTAGGTGTATTCGATTAATTACTACCAAATATGGTTGTAGATGGGAATTATCACGGTAGAAGTGCAGCAATCAACGAAATGGAAGAATCTGTCCGCGCTCTGGACCTGTTCTTCGACCGCTCCCGGGAATAATAAGAACCAACCGCATAGGTTTACTTCTCAAATGTCAACCATATAGATTTACTTCACATATGAACGACCCGACAGAATTTTTCCTTCTCTTTACCTGCGGCTATGCGCTGTACGAATACGGCGTGCGGCGTTATTTCGGTATGGCGGAAAGAAAATTGTGGGTGCAGGGAGCAGTGCTGTTCGTCATTGAGTTCGTCATCACGATCAAATACACCGGATTGGGTGCGCTGGGAGTGCAGGCAGGATTTGTCGCTGCGTATCTTTTGATCTCGCTGATGATCCCGAATGGAGAAAGCAAAGAGCGGAACCTGCTGGAAAAATTTATACTCAAGAACGGAGTGCTGGCGTTGCTGCTTGTGATAGTGTACAGGACCGGTTCCGGCATTGCTCCTAATGGAATATTCGACAGCGTGTGGAATGTCGTGACCGGCGGGGGGACGGAGAGCGGAAGGACATTCCTGAAGTACGGCATCGGATACCTCTTTGTGCTGGATGGCGGAACGACGATGGTGAGAGGATTGCTCAATAAAATTCCGATCATTACGCGAAAGGCACTTGCATCGCACGAAGAGAACGTGGAGCAGAGCGAGGAGACGGAAGAGTCGACTGAGTTGAAGAATGCTGGCGAGCTGATCGGGATCATCGAGCGGCTGCTCATCGTTACGTTCGTCATCGCGGGGAGTTTTAATGCGGTGGCGTTCACGTTCGCTGCAAAGTCCATTGCGCGGTACAAGGAACTCGATAACAAAGATTTCGCGGAGTATTATCTGCTGGGAACGACGGCGAGTGTGATCGTTGCGGTTGCGGCGGGGATTCTCTTGCGGCTGCAGGCGGGATGATGGTTCAATGGAAAAATAATCAACTCGTCCAAGCAACGGACTCGCTCAGCATGACTAAATACTTGCTCTGAGTGACTAGAACTGGTCTCAAAAATAAAAATTTGTCATTGCGAGCCGTTTTTTAGCGAAGCAATCTTGTGAAATTCTGGAGATTGCTTCTCTACGAGACCGTAGGTCGGTCGCTGCGCTTCATCGCAATGACCATCCATTTTTGAGATGGCTTCTAAAAGCAATAGTCATCCTGAGCGAGCGAAGTCCCGAAGGGACAAGCGAGTCGAAGGATGACGCTATGGAGTAATTGAACATGCTTCGACTCGACCAGAAAGCGGTCTCGCTCAGCATGACTAAGCAATATAGTCACCCTGAGCGAACGCAGTCCCGAAGGGACAAGCGAGTCGAAGGGTGAGAGGTCACTCTTCGACTCATGCCGATAAACAGCACCGGCATTCGCTCAGAGTGACTAACGGGCAAGCGTCCAAACAACGGACTCGCTCAGGATGACAATAAAAAAATTCATATCATTTCTTCTTCTTTCCCTTAGTGCACTTTTTTTTATTTCCCTCTTCATTCCCCTTGAGACAAACGATTTCCGCAAAGAGAGCATCCATTCGCTCAAAGTGCTTGACCGGAACGGAAAGATACTCCGTGAATTTCTTAACGACGAACAGGGGAGAGGAGAATGGATTGCAGTCGAAAAAATATCCCACCATGTCGTCGATGCGACGATCGCAGCGGAAGATAAGCGGTTCTATTCGCATTACGGCGTCGATCCGATAGCGATGACAAGAGCGGTGTATGAGAATCTTTTTCTGTCGGCGCGTTCGGGCGGCTCATCCATTACGCAGCAGGTGATCCGCACGGTCTATCATCATCCCCGCACGTTCGGGAATAAAATCACCGAAGCGTGGTACGCGCTGCGGTTGGAGCGGATGATGGAGAAGGAAGAAATTCTCGAGCAGTACTTCAACCGCGCACCGTACGGGAATCAATTGAACGGCATTCAAGCCGCCGCAAAATATTATTTTGACAAGCCGGCGAGCGAACTTTCCATTGCAGAAGCGGCATTCCTCGCCGGCTTGCCGAACGCGCCGACGTTTCTCAACCCGCACAAGAACCATGCCGCTGCGATGATGAGACAGAAGAAGATCCTCCGGTTGTTGCTGGCGCATGAGAAGATCACACAACAGGAATATGAACGCGCCATTGTTCAGCCGATACCGGTCGTTTCTCCGGAAACGAAATTCAAAGCGCCGCACGCGGTGGAATTGGTCTACGCGCAGGTGATGAAACGAGAAAATGATAATGTGGTCATTCTGAGCGAAGCGAAGAATCTGCCTGAGGCGTGGGAACCATTACAATCCCCCGCCCATAGACCAGATTCTTCACTTCGTCCCGGAAAAAACGTCGGGACTACGTTCAGAATGACGTCGATCAGTCGCCCGGTGCAAATCACCACCACGCTCGATATCGAATTGCAAACGGATCTGCAATGGGTCGTAAAAGGACATCTCGAGCAACTGAAGAAGAAGCATGTCTCAAATGCGGCATTGATCGTCATTCACAATCAAACGGGAGAAATTCGGACGCTGATTGGTTCGGCAGATTATTTCAACCAGTCCATTAGCGGAAATGTGAACGGCGTGCTGGCGCTCCGCCAGCCCGGCTCTGCGATGAAACCATTCACATACGCCGTCGCACTTGAATCGGGATTCACGCCATCCACATTGCTTGCCGATGTGCCGACGTCGCTTCCGGCAGAAGGGGGCGATTACGTTCCGGAAAATTACGACAGAGAATATCACGGTCCTGTGCGGCTGCGGACTGCGCTTGCATGTTCGTACAATATTCCCGCGGTGCGCGTGCTGCATTCGATCGGCAAAGATGCGCTGTTCGGACGATTGCAGCAAGTTGGGATCACGACGCTCGACAGATCACCGAAACATTACGGATACGGATTGACATTGGGAAATGCGGAGGTGACACTGCTCGAATTGACGAACGCGTACCGCACATTTGCCAACAATGGTGTCTGGGATCCTGTAAAGATCGTGAAAGAGGAGAGTGGAATTGCGGGGGAGGATCTGACTGAGCCAATTCCGCTCGAATCAGGTGAGCGCTGCAAAGTTATCTCCGATGAGGCAGCGTACCTGATCACCGACATTCTGAAAGATCCAGTCGCGCGGCGTCCGGCGTTCGGGAATCATTTTCGGTTCTCGTTTCCATGTGCAGTCAAAACAGGGACGACGAAAGATTATAAAGACAACTGGACGATCGGGTACACGCCCGAGTACACGGTCGGTGTATGGACAGGAAATTTCGACAGCAAGCCGATGCTGCAGGTCTCCGGCGTCACCGGTGCGGGACAGATATTCACCGACGTGATGAATCTGATCATGACGAAGTATTCATCTGTTGTAAACGATTTTGTCCGTCCGAAGAATATCACGACAAGAACGATCTGTGCACGGAGCGGCAAACTACCGACTGCACATTGCGAGAAGACGATTCAGGAACTGTTCATCGCTAAAAAGATTCCGACTGAGCGATGCGATATCCACAAAAAATATTTTGTGAGGCGGAGCGATGGAAGTCTACAAGACAAAGTCTTCGAAATCTTCTCGCCTGAATATAAAGAGTGGGCAGAACTGGAAAATCTTCCGCGTCCCCCCGCGACTGCAATTGAATCAGATGCACGTTCATCAAACAGACTCACGGCAAACAGACCGGTCATTGTCTTTCCGCACGACGGTGATGTCTTCAAGGTCGATCCGGTGCTGCGGCGTGAATATCAGAAAATAAAAATCGATGCATTACTTCCCCATACTATTTCGGATGCGCAATTGGTCATCAACGGAAATGAGAGGGTCGCTTACAATAGAGAGGGGACATGGTGGCAATTGCGGAAAGGGGAACATCACTTACAATTGTCTGCTTTCTCCCAAAAAGGGAAAATTTCAAGCGCTAAGATTAAAATTTTCGTCGAGTGAATTTCCTGCTTGGAATTTTCAATCGTTTTTTTATATTGAAATAAAAGAACTTACCCTAAACATGTGAAGGAAAGCATTTTGTATCGAGTATTGTGCGCTGTTTTAACAGCTCTTTTTGTTTTAGGATGTTCAGAGAAACCCGTTCAACGCACAGATCAGTCTCAAACATCATATCCGAAATCAATCCAACGTTCTCCAATCCTCCTCGCGTCAACATCTACGATGTACGCTTTGGACTTTCCCCGATTTGACACAGTAACAACACAAGCGGCTCCGGTTTTACAGGAGCAGGATTCCCTCCTTGCCGACAGCAGCAGTGTTGACGATGAAATGAACATTTCCGAGTTGCTTGAAATTGCACGGGGGCATTATCTCGCCGCATTACAGGCGCAGACGGAAGGTGATTCAGCGACAACGGCGGGCGAATTCGAAGAAGCGATCAAACATCTCAATGAAGCGAGTTATTTTCCAGATGTGGAAGGGAATGCCGATTTTAACGAACTGACTAAGAGCGTCGTTGAAGATTACGAGAAGTACATCGCAACGATCGACAGTCTCGGTCCGCAAAGTTCTATCTTTGCTCTTCGTGAAAAGTTGAACCTTGAAATTGAAAAGATCGACATTACGAACATTCAAATTCCGCAATCCCTCCTTCCAAAGACTGAAGTTCCGCTCCACATCAACGAATACTCGACACGTGCGATCGCGTTCTTCATGGGAAAAGGGCGCGGGCACATGGAAGAATGGATCTATCGCTCGGGAAAATATTTCCCGGTGATGTCCCGCATTTTTGCTGAAGAAGGGTTGCCCCCCGAACTTGTCTATCTCTCCATGCCCGAAAGCGGATTGAATCCCGTCGCGCGGTCGTGGGCGAAAGCGGTCGGATTGTGGCAGTTCATGAAGTACACCGGAAGTTTGTACGGACTGCGGTCCAATTACTGGTATGACGAACGGAGAGACTTCGAGAAAGCGACACGTGCGGCGGCAAAACATTTGAAAGATCTCTACAATAATTTGAACGACTGGCATCTTGTCTTTGTCGCCTACAACGCGGGACCCGGATGGGTGAGGCGTGCGATACGCAGGACAGGTTCGACAGATTTTTGGGAAATGAGACATCGTTTGCCGCGTGAGACGAGAAACTACGTGCCGCAGTACATCGCCGTCACACTCATCGCAATGAAACCGGAGGCATTCGGATTCGGTTCGGTGCAAAAAGGAGATTCACTTGCGTATGAGTACGTCACGGTCGATGATTGCATCGGGCTCGATCTGCTTGCGGAGTGCGCGGAGACAGATGTTGAGACATTAAAAGAATTGAATCCGGAATTGACGCAGTGGTGCACCCCGCCGAATTACAAAGGTTATCAACTGCGGATTCCGTACGGCAAGTCCGTTCTTTTTGCCGAAAAGTTTGCGCAAATTCCCGACGACAAGAAGTACGATTTTGCAACGCATATCGTCAAACGGGGAGAAACGATCAGCGGGATCGCTACCAGATATAAATTGCAGCAGTCGATTTTGTTCGAGGTCAACAAGATTTCGAAGAGAACAAAGTTGAAGATCGGTTCGACACTGGTCATTCCGATCCAGTCGAAGTCAGTTGCCGCAGTTGTCGATGCACAACGCAAGAAGGAGATCGAAGATCGTGAACGCGCAAAGAGAATTCGTGAACAACAGCGAACGCTTGCTTCTTCTTCGCCTGTAAAAAAACCGGCGATTCGCCGTGTTGACTATGAACCCGCGGGGAGAATGAAGATCGTCTACAAAGTGAAATCGGGCGAAACAATCGGGCATATTGCAGAGTGGTTCCATGTCCGTGCAAGTCATATCCGCAACTGGAACAATATTCCGTACGGCAGGTTCATTTATCCGGGGCAGTCGTTGAAGATCTGGGTGCCGGAAGAACGGTATGAACATTATAAGAATATCGCAGCGCTGTCATTCGCAGAAAAACAAAACACCGTGAAGGCATCCAGGGTATTGCCAGAGCCGAAAGAAGAACGGAAGGATGCTTCCAATTGGGTGAGGCATAAAGTGAAACGGGGAGAGACGCTGGAAAAGATCGCGCAGAAGTACGACGTTGCGATCGCCGATATCAAATCGTGGAACAAACTGCGGACAAGCCGCATCAATGCCGGTGCTATGCTGGAAATTTATTCACCCGGAGGCACCGATATTGATGAAGAGAACGGGAAGCAGAACGGTCAAACGAAATCGACCGGGACGATTACGCATATAGTAAAAAAAGGTGAAACGCTGGAAAAGATCGCTGAAAAATACAGCGTGTCAATTGCCAATGTAAAAAAATGGAACGGTTTGAACACTTCGAGAATTTTTATCGGACAAAAATTGATCATCCAGCGGAACGGGGACCAAACGTAATTTTTTCGAAAAACCTTCTGGATATTTCTCATTATCTAATCTTTAAGTTTTCGTCCCATCTTGTTTTTAGAAGTATTAGAATGTATCTTCTTTGTAGCCAATTTCATCCACAAACCAAACGTTATTAGTTCATTGCTACGACGTTTTTTAATCCCGCTTATTGTTCTCCTGGTGTTGTGTAATTCGTCAGTGACGATGTACGCACAATCAATGCGCAAATCTGCCGAAGACGACGCATCTAAATATACCAATATCGGCAATCTTGGTGTGACAATTACCAATTACGGGCATCTCGGAAATCGCCACCTGACATGGCCCAATCAACCGTCTGCTGAATATCCGAAAGGATCGGGGATCGAACATTTGTCGATCGGCGGTATATGGATCGGCGGATATCCCCGTAATGAAACAGTAGCAAGAGTGGCAACAGCTGCTGTGGATAATGTGAGCCGGAACCGATTGCTTGCCGGCTATGAGTTGACCAATAATCTCGGTACCGTCATCCGCCAACGGTCAACGCTCGGCGAATCACCGTACTTTATTCCATTCGATCCCGCAAGTTCCGATAATGCGATAAGCCATCAAGATTTTGTGATGGATTTTACGGATCGTAACACACGCATTCCCGAAACAGGCGACTCCATCCCCGATCATATTCCTCTTGGCGTTGATATTCATCTTGAAAGTTACGCGTGGAATTTTCCTTTTGCCGATTTCTTTGTCATTCTAAATTACACCATTAAAAACGGGAGCAGTACGATCATCGACAGTCTGCATGTCGGACTGTGGAACAACGGCGCGGTGCGCAACACAAAACTGACCGGCAACCCGCTGTCGGCAAGTCAGTTCTTCAGTCATTCTGCCCGCGGGTATGTGGACAGTCTGCGTTTGAGTTATGTGTTCGATTTTGACGGCGCTCCCTACGGTCCCCCGGCAAACAGTTATTTGGGAATAAAATTATTGGGAACATCCCCGTTCCCTCTCAATCGAGACTCGATCGGGTCCCTCGTAATCCGTGAACGGGATTCGTTGGGTGACCTTACAAAAAATACATACTATAACGGGTGGAGATTTGCGTCGAGCGGTACGTCAAATCAGGTGTACGCCTTTCCGGATTTTGAAGATAATCCCGGCGATCCGTACCGCGGAAGGTTCCAACGCTTGTCGCGTAAAATGCCCCGTCCGAATATTGATGCACTGGGAAGACAGAATAATCCGAATCCTGCCGACGATATTCTCCCCGCCAGTTTAAGCGATTTGATCTCAGTCGGACCTTTCAGATCGCTCGCACCGGGAGAGAGAGTTCAAGTGGTCTTTGCATTGATCGGTGCAAAAAAATTCGGCAGCGGAGCGGCATCTCAGGACTATCAGAATCCTCAATTGAGACGAAATTTATATTCCAATGCATCGTGGGCACAGCAGGCGTACGACGGAGAAGATCTCAACGGGAACAATACACTCGACACCGGCGAGGATATCAATGGAAACGGGAAACTCGACCGTTTCTCCCTGCCACAACCGCCGCGGCAGCCCCGTCTCCGCACCGTTGTTGAAAATCAAAAAGTGACTCTCTATTGGGATCGCGTACAGGCGGAAGAAAGTTTTGATCCGATCAGCCGCAAATTTGATTTTGAAGGATATAGAGTATACCGTTCATTGCCGGGAGCCGATATACAAAGTCCTGAAAATTTTCTTTTGTCAATGAACCTGGTGGGCGAGTACGACAGAACCGATAATTTTGTCGGCTATAATACCGGATTCAGCAGTATTAAACTCGATTCAGCGAAAAAATTTCCCGGCGATACGGTGGAGTATTGGTATCAATTTCCTCCTAAAGGTGATAATATCACCAGTCTCAACGGATGGCAATATCTGTTCGGCGTATCCGCATTCGACCAGGGTGATTCAGCCAACGGGTTACCGAGCCTGGAAAGTGCAACAGTAGTGAAGCGCGTTGTTCCCGGCGTTACGGCTGTCTCCGATAATTCAAAAGAGATCGGCGTCTATCCGAATCCATATTACGCTAACGCAGCATGGGATGCCGGCGGTGAGCGAACGCGAAAGATATATTTTACAAACCTCCCTGCAAAATCAGTGATAAAAATATTTACAATGACCGGCGATCTTGTAGCAGAGTTGCAGCACGACGGCGCAACGTATGACGGTTCCGGTATCAAATGGTTTGAAGATTTCAAGACGACCGGAGTTCCGGCTGAATTTGCCGGGGGCGAGCATGCATGGGATCTCATTACAAAGTACGATCAGGCGATTGCAACAGGATTGTATCTCTTTACCGTAAAAGATCTGAACACCGGCGATGTGAAGAGAGGAAAATTTGTCATTGTTAAATAACCCGAACATAATCACCACACACATTATCAATCAATAGAGAAGAGGAGGAGTGATGAAAAAACTCATAGTGCTTCTAACCATCATAGGAGTGTCGAATATTTTTGCACAGACATACCCGATAAAAACTATCGATATTTTTTACAGACGTCCCCGTTCTTTCGTACGAGTGCTGCGCTGCGTGAAACCATTTCGGTCGTTGCCCTCGTCACCATTCCGCCCAGGGTCATCACATATACGGCTGTGGGAAAAACATTGTGTCTCCGCGACACAGGAGTCGCGTTTGATACGCCATGGTCCGGATTGTTTGTACGGTATAGCGGTGATTCCTCCCAGGCAGACGCCGATGGATTTTACAATATAGAGCGCGGCGACATCATCAAGATCACCGGATATGCCGATGAATTCCCGACGAACAACATGAATAGCATCACCCAGTTTGTTCCTATCATCGGAATTCCCATCGAGATTTTGTCTTCCGGCAATCCGATACCGAAACCGATCAGTAAATCGATTACCGATTTCAACGAAGGTGCAAACCCCGGCGGAAAAGTTATTTTTACAAAAGGTGAACCGTACGAAGCGATGGAAGTAGAATTTACCAATTTGACTGTCACTGCGATTGTTAATGCTGGGCGCGGGACATGGGCTGTAACGGATGCGAACGGGAACACACTGTCAGACTACGATTGGTCGTACTATTTCACGATCGGTCACGGCTCTATTATTGTGCCGGGCGATCCGAATTATAAAGTTCCTCCGGTCGGAACAAAGATCGATACGCTCCGTGGCTATATTGCAACCTCGTCAGGATCAGAATCAAACCGCGGCTACAGGATCTGCCCGATTTATCCGTCAGATGTTGTTTATGGAAAGATCGCTCCTGCAATAACCACCCATCGCCGGAACCCCGTCATAGTTGGGAAGGATAGCACGCCATCTGTTTCGGCAAAAATGTATAAACAAACCGGAGCTGTTGTATCGGGAGCTAATTTAGTATCGCAGCTTTTACTATACAGCGTAAATAACGGTGCATGGCAACAGATCGCCATGCCGGCACCGGGAGCGGGCGATTCGGTCAGTGCAGGAACAATACCGGCACAAGCGCCGGGCAGCACGGTGAAATATTTTATCAAAGTGACTGACGCAGACAGTCAGGTCACTTTGCTTGCAAACAGCGGTGCATTGACACAATATGATACATCAAAAGGGTTCTTCTTTTACACGGTCATCGACCGTTCCACAAAGCCGGTTCTGGCACCGAGTGATATTCAAGCGACACCGTACATTAACGGTCGCAGTCCGTATATCGGGGCAGTCGATTCTGTCGGTGGCATCGTCACAGCAGATACCTCAGCATTGCGCGTAACACCATTGTCGCCCGGAGGAACAAATGCATGGTTCATCCAGAGCGGCACGACGCAATTCAGCGGCTTATGGGTGGTCGGTCCTGATTCCATCATGATGAAACTCAAGATCGGGGACTCAGTTGTCGTTACCGGATCGATCCAAGAAAATTTTGATGTGACACGACTGGCAAACATTACAAGCGGGAGGATCGTCGCAAGCGGCAAGCAGGTTCCCACTCCATTGAAATTTAAGACAGAACGATTCGGAGATGCAGCGAGCAACGGCAATGTCGATGCTGAACCGTATGAAGGTATGCTAGTGCGATTCGACTCGGTTGAAGTCACAAGCATCGATCCGGTCTTCTCCGAACCGACTGAATATTGGATCTCGAACAGTTCGCAAGCAGTGCTGGTTCGTAGAGACGGACGGAATACATATTCCAACGCACCGGCAGATACGTTGATCAGTTCTACCATCGTGCGTGTCGGCGACAAGTTCACATCAGTGACAGGTATTGTCCATTTCAGCGGCGGTCGGTACAAAGTAACACCGCGGACAAATGCCGATTATACTGGATTTACCGGTACGCTCGGCGTGCGCATTACACGTGGCAGTACGGTTCCCGATGTCTATTCACTAACGCAGAATTATCCCAATCCGTTCAATCCGGCAACGACATTGCGGTACTCGATTCCCCAAGCGTCGCAAGTGGTGCTCACTGTTTATAATGTTATCGGACAGGAAGTGGCAACTCTGGTGAACGAGCATCAAACATCCGGAGTCTATACAGTTGCGTTCGATGCGTCCAATCTTGCCAGCGGAATGTATCTCTACCGGATCACCGCCGGCAATTTTGTGCAGACAAAGAAAATGATCCTTTTGAAATAAGATCCGAGTGAACCGTTCGCTTACAACGAACGGTTCACTCTTTCTGTTGTTCAATCTTTCGACGGAGTGATACCGTCGAAGGATTCAAGTAATGAAAAATGTACTGAAACATATCGCTCTCGTCGGTTTCGGACTGATCATCGGATCGTGCCAGAAAGATCTGCCCAACCAACCGAGACCGAATCAACTTCCGTCGACACGGCTGTGGTTGACCTCGTCCGACACATTGAACGAAACATCGTCGCGTCAGCATGCGTACTGGTACGGCGAGGATCCGGATGGATATATATCCGGATTTTTGTTCACCACGCCTGAGACCTTGAAAACATCGGTCGTGGCATTTCCGGATACATTCACGTATTCTTGGACGACGAAAACCGACAGCATCATCGCGCTGCCGCTGTTGAAACAGCGCAGTCTCTTCACCATTATTGTCCGAGCCGTCGATAATACGTTCAAAGAGAGTTCGCTCCTTCCCGAAGCAGCAGTCGTCCGTTTAACG
>JACPGG010000058.1 GCA_016182545.1 Ignavibacteriales bacterium | reverse complement strand
CAATAAAGAAAAGCAACGATGTGCATACGATGCTCGCAAGGGTGAATCCGAACAGGAATCTTTTCCTTCTGCTGGAAAAATCCGCCGCAGCACCGAGTACCGGCGCGATGATCGCAGTGAGAAGCATGGAAATGCTGACAGCGATCCCCCAAAGAAAGTCACCCCGTCCGCTGCCGCCGACAACGATCTCTTTGAAGTAGAGAGAATACCCGACAGCGACGATCATCACGGAGAAGGATGTGTTCGCAAAATCGAATAACGTCCAGACAAAGATTTGGGAGCGGTTCGAGTAGGAGGATTTCGGAGACATTTATTTTGCTGAACGGACTTTTAATGCTGCAGATTCGACAAGCCCGCGTCCGGTCTTTTTCAGCAAGCCTTCTTTTTTCATTTCGGTCAGGACCGCGTCGAGGATCCCGTTGAGAAACGTTCCGCTGCCGTCGGTTGAGTAATCTTTTGCGATCTCGATCGCTTCGTTGATACTCACTTTCGGGGGAATGTCGGGAAAGTAGAGCATCTCACAAACAGCCATACGGAGCAATATCTTATCAAGCAGGGCGATGCGATGAAAGTCCCAGTGTTCCGTCTTAATTTTGATCCGCTTATCTATTTCTGCTTGATGTGTGATCGTTTTGAGGAACAGCATTTGTGCAAAGTCAAAATCGGAATCGTTCGGCTTCAATTCAACCAGGATTGTGTCGATAACATGTTGCGGGGGATCTTTTGCGATCTCAGTGGCGTACAATGCCTGCATCGCCAGTTCACGTATCTTACGCCGCTTTGAATTTTTTTGCTCTGTCATGCAATAAAGATAAGGAAAATGAGACGTGAAACAAAGGGTCGGTCTGCATTCAGTTATGCGGTGAATTCCGATGAAGATTTTTGTATTTTTAAAGCCATATGCTCTACAAACTTCTCCCAACTCCGCATGACCATCCAAAGGAACAGTCTGCAGTCCTTCGAAAAAATCTCACGGTGCATTTGTTCGACGGCTCATCGTACGTATTGGGAATGAGTTTCATTGCCATCCCGACTATCTATCCGATCTTTATTAAAGAATTAGGAGGAGGTCCGCTTGCGGTCGGTTCCGTCCACGTCCTGTGGACGATCGGTGCGAATATCTACGCCGCATTCATTGCGCAGCGTTTGAAGCGAACGACATTCTTCAAACCACAAATGGTCTTTTGGGGATTCGTGCACAGGTTCATGTTGTTCGTATCGGGAATAATTGCAGCACTGCTTGTCGGCGCCGTTCCTTCATCCGTTTCAGTTCCGATATTTCTTCTGCTCATTTTTCTAACGGCATTATTCGGGAACATGTCCGGGCTGCCGTGGTTCCTGGTCTATACGAAGACCGTCCCTGTTGGTCTGCGCGGGCGATTGATGGGATTGCGGCAACTGATCGGATCAGCTGCAGGTGCATTGGGCGGATATCTTGTCGGGATCATTATACAATCGATCGCGTTCCCCTTCAATTTTTCGGTCCTCTTCTTTTGCGGGTTCATTTTCACCATGGTCTCGTTCTATTTCCTGACGCAGGTAGAAGAGCAGCCAACCGTGCTGCTCGAGACGGATATCCCGTTTTCAAAGCATATATTTGGCGACGCGAAAAGAATCTTGAAGGCGAACAGGAATTACAGGAATTATCTGATCGCCGACGCTCTTATTTTAATGACCATGTCATCCGTATCATTCTATTCGATCTTCGCGGTTGAGAAGTTCTCACTTCATCCCTCTTATGCCGGTACTTTTTCAGCGATCGTGATGATCACGAACATTTTTTCAAACATCGTCTTTGGAGTTGTTGCCGATTACTACGGACATAAAGTGAACGTCATTTCCGCCGCGGTTGCGTTCGGTCTTGCCGCGTTGTGCGCGATCGTTTCTCCGAATATATTTTTGTACGGATTTGTTTTTGTCTTCATCGCAGGAGCGATCCAAATCCATATGATCTCGCGGATGCCCTTTGTCGCCGAACTGAGCTCGGAACGGGAGCGCCCGTTGTATGTCGGCATCACCAATACGCTCACCGCTCCGGCAATGCTGATCGGTATTATCTTTGGCGTGCTCGTAAAATATGTCGGCTATGAATTTATTTTTTTTGCCGCCGCGCTGCTTGCAGCGGGCGCAGCGTACGTTTTGTTGACGCACGTCGCGGATCCCCGCCTGCAAAAAAGCATGCCGTGACCCATTTTGGGTACTGGGTCTTTTTGAAAGTTAATGATATAATCATGGATAGATCCCCGATAGAAACATTCGGGAATAACATTGTATCTGATGTCGTCATGCCCGCGGATTTTAAGCGGGCATCCAAAAGACCCCACTACTCCATTTTTTAGATTCAATCTCTTTTCGTAAATTCAAAGCATGCCGTGCGTCATTTTTTAATGTAAAGAAGACACCATGAGGCCGATCGCGATAAAACAAACAGATAAAGAGACGCTAACCATTACCTGGGATGACAATCTTGTTACCCCGTTCGGTATCCAGCAATTGCGCGATGAATGTCCGTGTGCTGAATGTAAAGGGGAACAGATATTGATGCAAAAGATATTGCCGGTTCTCAAGCCGAAGCTTCCGGGTCATTACGAAATGAAGTCGCTTGTTCCGGTGGGAAGTTACGCGATACAGATAACATGGGGAGACGGGCATGCAACGGGATTATACTCATGGGAATTTTTAAGAAATTTATATTTTCATACACAACCGAAGAGCGGCACATGAATAACGATCTCCGTGCAGAATTAATTCAAAGAGCGATACGGGCAAAAGAGACATCCTACTCACCGTACTCCAAATTTCGGGTCGGCGCTGCGGTGCTGACCGGCGACGGCGAGATCTTCTCAGGATGCAATGTGGAGAATGCGTCGTACGGCCTCGCGATCTGTGCGGAACGGAACGCGATCTTTCAAATGGCGTTTGCGGGAAAAAGGAAGATCGTTGCAGTTGCTGTTACATCTGATGAAACGACATTCATCACCCCGTGCGGAGCGTGCCGGCAGGTGATCTCGGAATTTGCCGGACCCGGAACGGAAATATTGCTAATCACAAAGAACAAAAAAATAAAGTCGGTAAAATTTGGAAAGATATTCCCGGCACCGCCATCGCTGGAAAAATTGAAGAAGTAATTCGACTATGATCATCAGAATTGCAAGCACCCGTCTGCCGAAAGTGAACGGAGTTAAGAAAGCGGTCGAAAAACTGATCCGGCATTTTCACATGCGGGAAACTGAAGTTCAGTTCGAAACAACACAAGGAAAGAGCGGCGTTTCGGAAATGCCTCTCACACTGGAAGAGACCATGAGAGGCGCCCGTCAGCGGGCGGAATCCATATTCGAACCGGGAAAGGTCGATATCTCCGTCGGGGTTGAAGGGGGGCTGTTTCAGATAGAAGAGAAAGTGTTCTTGCAAAGTTGGACCTGTGTGTACGACGGCGTTGCTTTTTATTACGGCGGTTCCGGCAGCATCGAATTGCCGCAGTCATTAGCGTATAATGTTCTCCACGGCGGAGAGATGCTCGGTGATGCAATCGATAAATTTTCACGCCAGGTGGATGTGCGGAGCAATCAAGGTACGTTCGGAGTTCTGACGAACGATCTTATATCCCGCGAAGATTCGTTCGAACTCTCTGCGACAAACGCCTTTATCCCATTGTTTAATTCCAATGCCTATGGATCATCGCGTAACAAATAATTAACATTTGCTTAACACTCCCTGCATTGAAGAGAGTGTGAATGTTCGCTATATTGATGTCGAATCGAAAGGAACAGGATGAAACAAAAGATATTGATTGCTGACGACGAACGAGATATCATAGATTTCCTGAAATACAACCTCGACAAAGAAGGATACGATGTACTGACCGCAAAGAACGGCGTTGAAGCGGTGAACCAATGTAAAAAACACCCCGATCTTATCTTACTGGATGTGATGATGCCTGAGATGGATGGATTTGAGGTGGTCCGCACATTGAAAAAGAATCCTGCCACCACAAAAATTCCGGTCATCTTCCTTACCGCAAAAAGTTCTGAGATCGACGAAGTGGTCGGGCTTGAACTTGGCGCGGATGACTACATCACGAAGCCGGTCAAGATCCCGAAACTGATGGCACGCATTAAGTCTGCTCTGCGCAAAAAGTCCTCCGGCAAGAACGACGGATCCGACAATGGCGACATACTCCGTCACGGCATACTCGAGATCAACCGTTCTCATTACAAAGTGTACGTGAGCAAAAAGGAAGTCTTCTTCCCGAAGAAAGAGTTCGAAGTCCTCTCCTTCCTCGTGAGGAATGCCGGAAAAGTTGTCACGCGTGAAACACTCCTCTCGCAGATCTGGGGAAGCGAAGTGTACGTGATCGACCGGACAGTGGATGTCCACATCAGAAAGATCCGCGAAAAACTCGGCACCAACGCCGACTATATCGATACGATCAAGGGTGTCGGCTACAGAATGAAAGAAATTTAAACGGGAAAGTTGTATCTTTCCCGCATATGTATTCACTCAGATTCCAACTCTTATTCTCCATCGTTGCAGCTGCTACAGGAACCGTCGTAGCGGCATCTCTTTTCAATTCCACGCCTCTATTTTCCGCCGCACTGTTCATCTTCTCGATCATTTTTTCATACGGCGTGCTCTATTTTTTTGTGGTCAAGCCCTTCCGGAAGATCGCATCGCTCGTCGAATCTCAGAAAACAAAAGAAACGGCGCAGCGCGTGGTGATCGAAACCTCGGATGAATTTCTCCGCCTTTCCGATACGTTGAACACAATCTTCGATTCATTCCGGTCGGACATCAGCCGGATGAAAAAACTGGAACATGTGCGGACCGAATTCCTGGGGAACGTCTCTCACGAACTTCGCACGCCGATCTTTTCCACGCAAGGATTGCTTGAAACGCTCCTCAGCGGCGCCATCGACGACAAGAAAGTGAACAAGGATTTCGTGCAGAAAGCATTGAACAATACCGAACGCCTCAATTCGCTCCTCGGAGAATTGATCGATATCTCCCGTATCGAAAGCGGCGAGATGAAATTGAGATTCAGATTCTTTGACATTGTTCTGTTCCTTCAAAATATTGTCCAGGAGATGCAAATCCCCGCGAGTCAACGGAAGATACAGTTGAAACTCGACGGTGATGTTTCAAAACAGATCGATGTCTATGGCGACAAAGATCGTTTGCAGCAGGTGATCGTGAATCTTATCGATAACGCCATCAAATATTCCGAGCCGAATGATATGATCGCCGTTCACTTTGTGGAAAAAAAGGATCGGGTTGAAGTGAGTGTCGAAGATACCGGGATCGGCATTGCGCCGCAGCATCTTCCGAGGATCTTTGAACGGTTCTACAGAGTGGATCGAGATCGCTCCCGCGAAATGGGAGGAACGGGCCTCGGGCTTGCCATTGTAAAGCATATCGTCGAAGCACATGATGCCGAAATAAAGGTGACGAGCGATGTCGGCGTCGGCTCAAAGTTTACCTTCTGGGTGAATAAACAGGTGTGATCGTATTCATATACCGGACGGTGGTCATGCTGAGCAAGGCGCGTTTGGTCGAATCGATCATCTTTCGATGCATGCCAATACATACCATTGGCATTTGCTCAGGATGATTTTTTTTTGCGCCGCGTCGAAGCATGTTTAAAACTATATTTTTGTTTTTGGATAGCACAAGTCGTCATGAAATCCCAAGATCCTGAAATCGTAAAACCGCACGCCGCACCGCATGGACGCGGAGCAGGAACAAATCCACAAAACAGGTTTGAGTCGACATCGTACGAGGTGCTGGAAGAAGAGATCGACGCGGAACGGAAGATCACCACAAAATATTTCCGCGACACGTCGAAGACCATCCTTGCGAAAAATGATTCTCCCGATATCGGTTTCTCGTACGATCTGAATCCGTACCGCGGCTGCGAGCATGGATGTATCTATTGTTATGCGCGCCCGTCGCACGAATATCTCGGCTTCTCTGCCGGACTTGATTTTGAAACGAAGATCATGGTCAAACCGGATGCGCACATTCTTCTCGAAAAGGAATTCAAAAAGAAATCGTGGAGACCGACCGTCATTGCGCTTTCGGGTAATACCGATTGTTATCAACCGATCGAACGGAAATTGCAATTGACACGTAAATGCCTTGAGGTCTTCTTGAAATACCGGAATCCCGTCGGCATGATCACGAAGAATGCTCTCATTACTCGCGACATCGATATCATTGCTGAACTCGCCAAACTGAATCTTGTTGTTTGCACGTTGACGATCCCGACACTCGACAAAGCGCTGCAGCGTGTGATGGAGCCGAGAACATCGCCGTCCGAATTGCGGCTGGATGCGATCGAACAATTGGCAAAAGCGGGGATACCGGTCGGCGTCAGTCTTGCGCCGGTCATTCCCGGATTGAACGACAGCGAAATGCCCGCCATCCTGAAACGGGCAAGTGAGCACGGCGCGACATTCGCATTCTATACGATGCTGCGGCTGCCGTACGCGGTGAAAGACCTCTTCACCGATTGGCTGAAGCGTGAGATGCCACAAAAAGCGGAGAAGATACTGAACAGGATCAAAGATGTGCGCGAAGGGAAACTGAACTCAACGGAGTTCGGTACGCGGATGACCGGAACGGGAGAGATCGCCGAATCGATCCGGCAACTGTTTGAATTGACATGCGCAAAGTATCATTTCAACGAAAAAAGAAACCGGCTTTCGGTCGATAAATTCCTCTCGAATTGGAATGCGCAGACGGAATTGGATTTTGATTGATCGTCAAACCGCTTTGTTATTTCTAATGCCCCATGTAAGAATTAAAACTTAGGATGATAGAGTGACCGCGAAACTATTTTTATTACTGATTCTCTCGCTTCTTTTTCTCGGCTGCCCGGAAGACGAACCTTGCACCACTTGCCCGCTACCGAATAATACGCCGCCTGGAAAGAGAGAATATGTGTGGTCCATTGACAGCATTGACTATGGAAATCTCCCCAGCACAATTCAGTTGGAGTCTATCTGGGGAAGTTCGGCAACCGATGTGTGGGGCGCGGCAGGAGGTGCACCGGATGTTAGAGATTGCCTGTGGCATTATGACGGCACAAAGTGGGCGAGAGCAACCGAAGGAACGCCGATTACCGAACCAACAGGAAATAAAACAATCTATGCCGTGTGGGGCTCAGCAAAAAACAATGTGTGGGCTTTCGGCAGGAAGATCAATCAAAATGCCCTTAGCGCTTTCATTATGCATTATGACGGCAATAAATGGATTGACGCAACTCCGGGCAATGTACAGGTAATAGCTGGGCACCTGTATAATGTGTATAGTGTCAGTCAAAACAATATTTGGGTAGGCGGGTACGAGTGCGCATTGCATTTTGACGGTTCTCAATGGAGCGCATACAAAGTTGCCGATAGTGTTATTGTGGGATCGATTACAGGAAATGAAAAATATATATACTTGAATGCATATAGCCCTTGGGGGAAGAATATACAACTTGCCTATATACTTTCTGGCAATGGTTTTAAACTGATTGACAAAACAACTGATGCTGCGTTGAAATTTGCAGGACTTTTTTGGGCTACCAACACTGAGTTAAATTCATTTGCAAACGGTTTAATATCCGCATCAATCATAACAGGTGGTGATATTGACACAAATTCTTGGCATCGGGAATTCAGCGCGCCGACTTTTTTTAGTGAAAAAATAGTTCAATCTCACAAAAATGTTTTTGCAGTAGGTCAATGGAACCTGATTTATCATTACAACGGAACAGATTGGAAGCAAATTTTTATTGATGTGCCTAATCATACTGTCGATCCATTTGCACTCTTTTGGGGCGTGTGGACAGATGGGAACGAAGTTTTTATATGTGACACGGAAAACGGAGTGATGTATCATGGCAAATAAATAATAACCAACCTCTGCATTTTCGTTGCGGATTCATCTATATCTTTCATTCCCAACGTCTCATTGGGAATGAGATTCAAATTCCTTTCGAACTGGAATGCGCAGACGGAAT
>JACPGG010000057.1:12007-13028 GCA_016182545.1 Ignavibacteriales bacterium | reverse complement strand
GTACATAAGATAATTATCAGTTTTGGGTTGAGACAATTCTTTGAACTTTGAGTACAGTCCCGACGAGATAAGCGGTTGCAAGTACAACTGTAACGAAAGCGTCGGCGTGAAGGTCCAATTTAAGCGTATGTTTGCCGAAACAGATTTGTACGCCAATTGCGAGAAAAGATATAGATGACCATACGTTGCTGTTGCGGTCGGCTCTTCGAATTCCCCGATATACATCAACTGCTGCGTCTCATCTTCAAATTGCGGACCGACAGAAAATGTTACATTCGGCGCCGGTCGATATTGAATCCAGACACTGAAACTCTTGTAATCAGTGTGATCGGAGTTATACGAATTGAACGATGCTTCTGCCACAAGGTCTTTGCTATAATCGGAATTCAGAAAGAAGCTCGTTTCGTACCCGGGTCTGTTGATCGTCAATGGACCACCGCGCGTACGGCGATTATTCACAGTCTCGTTCGGATTCACCGCGAGGTTCCAATTAATTGAGTAGTAATTCATGAACTGAACAAATCCGAAATGGACAAGTACATTATGAATGAGGTTTCCCTGATAATCAAAACTCTGTCCGTATCCCCCTCCGAGCTCTTTCCTGCGGAATGTTCCGTCCGGTTCAGTCCAATTGTATCCGGCTCCGATATGCATGTTGACGACATCAGCACGGGAAAGAAAACCGAGATCATTGACTTCATAATTCGGATTGATGACTCCGATCGACGAATTGAAAAAAGTATTTCCTTTTTGCTTGATCAGGTAGAACCGTCCGGCGTATCCTGTCAACGATGTTGCATTCGTATCGACATCAATGTGCGAAGCATCGGGGCGCTGAAAATAATGTTGCGAATTTTTTTGCAGCTGGGTAATCCTTGATCTGTTCCCTTGAACATGTGAGAGATTACCATAGCCGGTGACAACCCATGTTTTGCTGCTGTCGAGAAATGTCCATCCATCCAATCCTACAAATGAACCGCCGGAGTTCAGACCATCTTTCAGAGCGTTATCGGAAAACCGC
>JACPGG010000057.1:4668-11994 GCA_016182545.1 Ignavibacteriales bacterium | reverse complement strand
GGAAAACCGCCGCTGCGTGTGTGTACCTAATATACCGATCCCCTGCCTGCCGTCATTGTAATCTCTCTGTAATCGTCCAACGCCATAGTACGTCATTGGTTCCACTTCCGCCTGATTTCGTATTCCGCCGGTTTTGTAATCGGCAAATTCTCGGGCGGTAACGGCATGAATTGTTCCCACGTTCCACGAGTCTGCAACTTTTCCGGTGATTTTTCCCGCTCCAAGAATTCTTGTTGCGAACGGCATATCGATAAAATCCGTACCGCCGAGCGTGTCATTACCGTGCGGCGAACGCCCGATGCGTCTGCTATAGAACGGAGTAGTGTACGGGAAATTGAAATTCCAGAAGTTCCTGCCGCCCCCCTGTCCATAATTTGTAAAGATGTTTGCGCCTTCTACAAAGAAAGGGCGTTTTTCATTGAAGAACGATTCGACATCGGAAAGATTCACGACAGCCGGATCGACCTCTACCTGTCCGAAGTCGGGATTGACGGTTGCATTCAAAATAAGATTGCTGTTTAATCCGTACCGAACGTCGGCACCGAAGTCAGGAGTATATCGTGAGCCATTGTTGAAAGGATTTCCCGGTGACGGGTGAGTGTACTCCGCTTTTGTTGTTGCAAAGGGAAGAACTTCCACCGATTGCCGCGAGCGTATCCCATCGATACCAGCCAGATCAACGAAGCGGGAAACGAATCCGCTTTCCATGCGGGGGGTATATACGAGATAATCAAATTCATTTTTTCGCCCTATTTCTCTTTTTAAATTGACACCCCAGACCTGTTGCTCTTTATCATGAAAACGAAGTTGAGAAAAAGGAATGCGCATCTCAAATGTCCAGCCTTCGTTATCGATAGTTGTTTTTGCTTCCCACACGCCGTCCCAATCGGAGTCGTCCCAGTCATCATTATAGAGCACGCCGTCGTTAATGGTCCCCGCAGGTCCTATCATAAAATAGTTTCCGGAGCGATTGTCATTATAGGGATCGAGAAACAAAGTGAACCAATCCGAATTCCCGAAGTTGTCCCGACGATTCAAAATTCTCATAATGGAATCGGGATTTGAATCGTTTTCAGTTGGTACTTCGCCCTGGTTCGGTTCTTTTTGGATAAAATTTGAGACGGGAGAAACTGTCCGATAGAAAAACTCGTTGAGGAAACCATCAACGGAGATAGGTTCACTTAGTTTTTGCGCACGTACTTGAGCAGCAAATGAAGATTGCGAATAAAAGGTCGCTACGGTTATGAAAATCACTTTCAGAAGATGCCTCATACTTCCTCCTCTATACTTAAAAGGCGGCGTTAGTTTGTTGGCTACGCCGCCCCTTGAGTTTTGTTTCATTACGATTGTCAATTACTTCTTGCGGATCTCGATATAACCGTTCACGGTTTCCAGGTAGATCGTTTCACCCCCGCCGTTCAACAGATACTTCCCGCGGATCTCCTCACTCTCCTCATCTTTCTCGTACGTATCCGCTTTGAAATCAGATTTGATGTCGTACTTTTTTCTCCGTGATGAACTTCCCCAATCATCGCGCAGACGAATGACTGCTTCGATCGTTGCTTTAGCAGTTGCGGGAACAAATAATTTTATATCGCCGCCTGCAGTTTTTAATTCGCTGTCTCCTTTTCCGGTCGGGTTTAATTCTGCTTCGATGTTTCCACCCGCAGTTTTTGCGTCGATCGACCCGGTAATGTTCTTCAAATCGATATCACCCCCGGCGGTTTTTGCTTCCACTGTGCCGGAGGCACCTTTCAGCACCACATCTCCGCCTGCAGTTCTCAAACTTGCGCTGCCGCTGACTTTGCCGACACGAACATCACCTCCCGCTGTCGAAAGATTTGCGTCGCCGCCGATATCACCCACATCGATATCACCGCCCGACGTGCGTGCATCCAGTTTCTTTCCTACTTTTTCAATGCGAATATCACCGCCTGATGTGCTGACAGTTGCCTCGCCATTGACGGAGGCGAGTTCGATATTTCCACCCGAAGTACGCAGGTCAGCTTTGCCATCGATGTCACCGGTCTTCACGTCGCCACCGGAAGTTGACATAGAAACGGCACCTTTCACTTTTTCGATGAGAATATTTCCACCCGATGTTGAACCCTTTGCATCTGCCAACAAATTCCCTTGCAGTTCAATGTCACCGCCTGACGTTCGCAGATCGACCTTGCATTGAGAAGGAACGGTCATTACAAACCTTCCGCCGCCATGATTTCCCCATTTCGGACGATACGTCACACGGACTTCGTCGCCTGACTTGGACATCTTCACATACTCCATATCCTCATCATCGAGACCTTCGATAACAACGTTAATCTCATTCTTTTCCCACGTCTTGACAAGTACGTCGCCGCCACTGACAGATACATCGAGGGAACTGTTTTTACCGACACTGAATGATTTTTCTCTTTTGACATCCTGTTCTGCGTATGCCGAGAGGGCTACAAGCACTGCAACAAGCAGAATGCAGATCACTGTACGATAGTTTTTCATTGATAGATCTCCTTTACCAAGTTTGCCGCGCGATGGCGAATATAGTTGTTTTGTTCATTCATAATTTGTTTTTTTAGCGCCGCGACTGTGTGATCGTCAAATTTTTGACCGTCCATCCGCGCCATTTCCAGTGCATTGATCGCAGCGACCCGCATACCGGAGTTCACATCTTTTACCAGGACATGCAATATCGCATCCCGTATTTCGTTGTCAAATTCAAATTGTTGCAGCACACGCAACGCTTCGCGGCGCACGCCGGGATTTTGATCGCTCTTGATCGTAGTAATCAGCGCGGATTTTATCGTGGGATCGGAAGATTGCTTCTCATGCGTCTGCTGCGAAATAGCGTTGACCGTTTTCAGTCGTACACCGGCATTCGACTCATTCAATAATGCATGCGTCAGCACTTTTTGAATTTCAGGATCATCCACCTTTCCTTTCAAGCGCATCGGGGCGACAGCTTCGAATTGGAATTCAATCTCACCGTCGCTCGCATCGGAATCGATGAATCGGATATTATCGATCCTTGTCATGTCCGGGGTGGAAGAAAACGAGCAGTAGCCGATCAACACACCGAGCGAAAGCACGCCGATACCACCGAGTGCAAATTTCGGCTGAAATATTTCCACTGCAGGTTCAAGAATTTTTGATATTAACGAACTCTTGGTTTTTTCTTTTCTTATCTCTGTCCGAAGTTGTGTGCGTGCCTCACGCAGCAGATCGTCGGAAGTTCTATCGGATGTATTGTCCGAAACGAATGATCTGAACTTTTTAATCTCTTGCAGTTCTTTCTTCAACTCGGGATGTTTCTTAAGATATGCATCGAGTTGCCTTTGTTCTTCCTCCGTCAGATCTCTATACACGGAGAGATACATCAATTCCTTATACTCTTCTTTTTTCATGGATTACTCATAAAGATCGTGTAAGTGGGTTCTCATTTTTTGTGTTGCTTCAAACAGGTACTTCTTCACCGTTCCTTCTGCGCATTCCATCATCACCGCAATGTCTTTTAATTTATAATCCTGATAATGGCGGAGCGTGAATACCAATCGCTGCTGCGGCGAAAGAGATTGCAAGGCAGATCCAATTCTCGAAGAGATTTCCCCTCCGTGCGTCAATGAATCTGCCGATTCATCACTCACGACAAATTCTTTCGGTATATCGTCATCCCCTTCATCATACAACGAGACGTGCGACATCTTTTTCTTCTTTTCCTTATGTGTCAGGCAGACATTGGTTGCGATCCTGAACACCCATGTTGCAAATTCGCTCCTCTGTTGAAACTTCGGCAATC
The DNA here is from genome assembly GCA_016182545.1 of Ignavibacteriales bacterium. GTDB lineage: Bacteria > Bacteroidota > Ignavibacteria > UBA10030 > UBA8401 > SpSt-333. The sequence continues at coordinate 8,201 of JACPGG010000057.1, read as the reverse complement.
CTTTAAAAACGCGAATGAACGTTTCCTGATAGATATCCTTGGCATCGTCCGAACTTTGTGTATACTGGGAGGCAATATTCAATACATCTTTGTCATACCGAAAGATAAGTTGTTCGAATGCGGTCACGTTTCCGGCTTTCGATTGTTCTATCAGTTCACTATCCGTTGGTGCCATCTGTTTATTGGTTAGACTTGGCATAGCAGCAAATGGTTGGGGATGAAATTGTTTATGCAGAATTTCACCCATATATTGGACCCAGCGTGAAGGGAAAATATGAAAAAACTATGCTTGTTTTTAATGATCATCTCCTTCCAACCTCTTTTTTCGCAATTACGGTCATTCGGATTTTATTTTGAGGTTGAAAATTCTGTCAATTTGCTGAATCTCGTTTCGGTTGAAACGCTCCCCTGTATGGGGTACGGGATCAGAACCGTTCAACTCTGGAATCATGACACCCTTGTTATAGACATACGCGGATTTCGGAGACCGGAACCATGTTATCCGGATATGGATGTTGCAAAAGAACGGATCGCATTGGTTGGGATTAGGACGAAAAACTTCGCAGTAAAGTTTCGTTGGAAAAAGGAGGAAGATCTGTGGAAGGTTACCGTACATGGAGGATGGTTTACCGTTACACCGGTACGAACGGCTTTTACATCGTATTTGAAATGATCAGTGGACGATCTTCAACTCGTGATTGTTCCGTTCCTTCATCCAACAGTACGCGTACAGCATTGCGGGAAAAATGCTGACGATGATAAACGGAATTGCATTCATACCTGCCGCAAATGAAAAAAAGAGGATCGCACTGACAGACATGATCGCACTCCCCAATTTTTCCCATTTCAATGTTACAGCATAGCCAACCAGCAAAGTAAAGTGGAGTGAGGAGAGCAACCAGACGAGAAGAGGCGGATTTTCAGACGGGACAGAACCGAACCACGAAAGATGTTCAACAAAGAATGATCCCCATAACAAAAAAAGTGCACCGCTGAGAATCCGCGCAGCAAGACGCACGATGGAAATGCGGTTGAGAGATGTTTGCATATTCAACTCCTTTCCTGTAAGGATGGAGCAAAGCGAACGAAATTAGTTCTTCACCAATACAAATATGATTGTTGACAACATGACAATCAACACAAACTTCTCTGTTAAAGATCTTTTAATCCGGTAACAAGACAGCGGTGTCGCTTTTATATCTCTACTTATTATTGTTGACGACCGGTTTCTCCGCTTCAATGACCAGTGTCTTCCTGACTGTTCCTTTCGTATTTCTGTACTGGAATTGAACATCGAAGAAGACCGAAGTCGACACCGCTTTCCCGTTTTCCATTTCGGGAATCCAGGAGATTTTTTTCACTGCCTGCTCGATCGCATCGTCGAAAATATCGTACCCGGAAATAATAATATCGACAACGGTACCCGATGCATCGATCTTCACCGCAACGTTGGAGAGACCTTCAACGCCGGCACGGCGCGCTATCTCGGGATAAACGATCATACTCTTCAGCGAATCCCAACCCACGGCAGGCCGCGCATGTTCGTTTTGTGCATATGTTGTCTTCGTTACACAGAGCACCGCGACAACGATAGCGGCAGCAATGACAAAAAATCTTTTCATGTTATCTCCTTCTTGAGAATATAAATTATTTTAACAGCACCATCTTGATAGTTTTGGCAAAATCACCCGCTCGAATCGATGCAAAATACACACCGCTCGCAGCTGCTCCGAATCGTGATTGCCCATTCCATACTATAGAATAAAATCCGGGTGATTGATTCTCCGATACAATTGTTTTGACTTCCTTTCCGAGGATATTGTAAACCGTAATTTTTACCTGTGATTGTTTCGGGATATCATACCGAATAGTCGTCATCGGGTTGAACGGATTCGGATAATTCTGATGCAGTGCAAACACTGTCGGGATCACGACGACATCTGTCTCAACCGAATTCGGATCCTCAGTGACCGTAATACCGGTGAAAATATCTGTTACCGGATTCAAGGGATCATTTGTTGAGAGTGCAAGCATACTTTTAACTATTCCACTCGATGGATGCATTGTGAGATAATTTATTAACGCTTCATCGGCAGCCAATCCTGTGTAATTGCCGGAATAGGACGAAATAATAACACCGGTATTCGGATTGACAAGATACGTCAAGCCGCTTCCGCTTGCGATGAGTACATCCGCCGATCCGGAGTATGCCAGGCCGTAGACATAACTATTGTTGGGGGTTTGGAACGATCGTATTGTGGCTCCGCTCTTTGCGTTGAATTCGTAGATACGGTTCGGGAAATTGCTCGCAAAGATAGAGTTTCTCCTCCCTGCAAATGTGACCCCGCCTCCCAAGCTGGTATCCGGAAATAATGTTGCAATCAACATCCGTGACTGTATATCGATCGCATAGATCCGCGGCAGGAAATAATCGGAGACATACAACAATGTACCGTCAGTTCCGAGTCCATCGATATTTGGTGAAATCGACAAAACCAACGTATCGATAAATTGCAGAGGGTTTGTTGAGAACCGATAGACGATATTCGTATATCCCTTTAAAACGTAAACCCATTTACCGTCGAACGCAATACCGTCGGGACCGCCGCTCAACGGCAGTGGATAGCTTTCAACGATCGCTCCGGTGGTTGGATGGATCCTATGGACGCCGCTTGAGGTTGTACCGAATAGAGGAAACATTTCAATTGCAGCATCCTGTAATCCGTCCGTGGATTTAGCACTTATTTTTTTCACTTCAATTTTTTCTTTATACGGGGAATCAGACGTACCTGAAGATTTGAATACTGAGTTACCGCTGCCGCGTTGCCATTTGGATCCGCGAGAGAAGAATGATTCAAAATTAAATACCTGTTCCGATTCCGGCAGCGTAGTTGTCTGTTCAAATTTCCAGTTCAATACACCCATCCCGTTATTGTGAATCGTGAGCGTAGTGAATGCACTGTCTCTTTCCATCAGCGTGAACAGCAGCGAATCCGATGAAACCGAGATCTCCGACGGGTATGCAATTGTTCCCCGGATCGGATATTTCATCGACAGCTTACCAGAATCATTGCTTGTAAATGTCAATTGCTGAGAAAAAGTCCCCGTATCATGTACCGTGAAGGTCACGATCAATTTTTCTTCCGCACCCGGATTAAGTGAAAAGTTTTTTTTATTCAATTTTAAGACCGTATCGCTTGCGGCAACATCGCTGACGATCAGTTTTTCAGTCCCCGTATTTTTTATGCGAAGTGTATCGCGCCGCGTAATCCCTGTATACGCAATGAACCCTACCAGACTGTCGGGGAATACTTTCAGCACAGGTTTACCGATGACATGAAGTGAGACGTGGACATTTTTGGGATTGCGGACCGGATCATTGTTGTTGATCCGAATTTGACCGATGTAATCGCCTCCAGTCAGGGATTTGGCACTGATCTTTGTTGTTATTTCCTGTGACGATCCCGGAGCAACGGTTCCGAAGGTCGGAGTTGTGGTTATCCATTCATTGATCAGCAATGCTAAATTATATT
>JACPGG010000057.1:0-4650 GCA_016182545.1 Ignavibacteriales bacterium | reverse complement strand
CGCAATGCTAAATTATATTTTGTAAAGTCTCCGTTCGTTCCCCCAATTGCGTGGATGAATCCTCCCGAGACAGCAGCTCTCAGTTCGCCAAGTGCCAATGGAAGCGAGTCAGCCTTTGACCATGTGTTTGTAAGAGGGTCATATTTCTCGACCGCATCAAAGAACGGAAACTCGTTATTCCCGTAACGAGTTTTTCCACCGATCGTATAAATCATCCCGTCGGGTGAATAACAGGCGCCAAACTGACGGCGGGGCGTTGTCATCGGCATGGATGTGGACCACGAATTCGTCTTCGGGTCATACACTTCAACCGTACCGTACGCAACATTAGTATTGCCGGTTCCATCGGGTCCACCGCCGATCGCATAGATGAAACCGCCGGGACCTTCGACCGCACCTAATTGACATCGACCGGTCGGCATGGGACTTCCTGTTGTCCAACTATTGGAAGCAGGATTATAGATCTGTACGCTGGTAAGAGCCCGTTCGCCACCGAACACATATATTCTTCCATCGTACCCTTTTACAGCAGCACCTTCCCATATTGGGACAGGCATGGAGGCAATGGTCGACCAATTATCTGTTAACGGATTATATCGATACGAAGCGGATATAATACCACCGATTGAATAAATGAACCCGTTGTTGTCAATCGCAAATGACATTCCTCTGTTTGCATCAGGTAATGGTGCACCGTACGACCAAGAGTCACTGCCCGGATCATAGATTTCGAGTGTAGAAAGTACTCCCGAAGTATTGTTATAGCCCCCGAAGACATATATTTTTCCGTTCGGATGAGCGACAACACCATGTTGCCCACGCGATGTTTTCATCTCCGCACGAGTAATCCACGGATTGGCTACTGCGCGGTCGATTCCTACCGACCGAATCGAAGTTTTTGAAACCGGTCCTCCAAAACGTATCGAATTCTGATCGGAGAAGTATTGTTTCACCTCATTCTGTTCTGCCGGACGGAACATATTCTGCGCGTGTCTTTGGGCAACGATCTGTTCAACCATTGCAAACGATTCAATCTTTCTTTCTTTGAGTGACGCAGAAATGATATTGCCTATCGACCAATGCAATTCACCTTTGCCGGTGTTTTCGATCTTCAGTGTTGTCGACATGGAGTCGGTTTCTTTAACAGCGACCTTTAAGGAATCCGGTGTCACAACAATGACGGGAGGAAATGCTGTCCGTCCTCCGAGAATAAACTTCACTGCGGGATGACTGGAGTCGTTGCTTTGAATCGTCGCAACAGTCCTGAATGTTCCCGAATCGTTTGCAGTATATGTGAAGAGTAATTTTTGCTCAGCACCGGGAGCGACCGTGAATCCGTTCTTATCGACTTTCAAAAGAGTGTCCGGAATATTGACAGCCGTTACAATAAGTTGATCGGATCCGAGATTCTTCACACGCAGCGTATCATAATGAGGGATGCCAACGAAAGAAGCGATGTCCATGACACTGTCGGGCTCCAATGCGATGATCGGTTTGCCGATCACATGGAGATACACCGGCACTTTTTTAGGATTGCGAAGCGGATCATTGTTCTCGATATTCAATGACGTTACGTAGTCACCTGCATGAAGGTCCTTTCCGTTGAATTGAACGGTCACCGGCTGAGAAGACCCCGGCGCAACGACGCCAGATACCGGCTGGGTCCGTACGAAATTCCTCCCTTGTGATGAGATGACGCTGTTTGCGAGTAAACGCGCCATTGCAGAATTGTAACTGTAGAAATCCATCCCGATGTAAATAATACGTCCGGGACCAAGATCGCGCTGGGTGACAATATTGTTATTTGAGAATTGTTCCCGGATAATTTTCTTCCCGTCGGGCGATTGGTGATAGTTCGAGCCATTCATTGCCAAAAATGTCGCCGGCACATCCTTCACGAGCGGACTCTCTGCGTCGTGAACAACAGCGGTGAATTCCGCTGCGTTGAGATTATGCGAGTACGTTGTGGAGCCTCTGTTGATATGATCAAGAAAGACGATCGTTCCGCCGTTTTGCACAAAATGAGTGAGTGTCGATGATAGCGTCGTGCCGAGCGAAAAAAGATCATTTATCAATTCTTGCTCAGGCATCAGGAAAACATCTGCCGTCGCCAATTTTGAAGCGAGTATAGAAGGTGATGTTGTCGATATCGTATCGAATGCGACGGCGGTAACAAATTCCTTGATCGCATTCAGAGTATTTTCCAATTCGCCGCCGGGAGTTTTGTCACAATATGCAGACCAGACAATCACTTTCTTTGTCCCTGTTCCGTTTAACAACGCAGAAAGTGAATATATTCCCACGTTCGGCGTTCCGGAATTGCTTCCACTTTGTTGAGAATATTTTCGTTGTATTAATGCCCGCTCACTGTCGGTTCGTTTTTTGAGCGTCAATTCCGAATTGACGATTGCAGCAGATGACGGAGAAGGTTGCGGTATTTGCCAGATCAATTCTCCGAGTCCTGTGTTGTGAATTGTCAGTGTCTTGTCGGTCGAATCTCCCTCATCCACAGAGACCATGAATGAATCGGGAGAGAGACTGATAATAGATGGGTAGTTAAATTTTCCCCGTACCGGAATATTCTTAACAAGCATATTCGAATCATTGCTTGAGATCGTGAGATTTGCAGAAAACAATCCCGTATCCTGCGCAGTGAAAGAGAGAACGAGCGCCGTTGCATCACCTGATGGGAGCGAGAAGGATGTCTTGTTCAAATGAAGCAGCGTATCGGAGACAGAAACAGAATTGACCTGAAGCAATTCGGAACCGATATTCTTTACAATGACAGTATCGATTCGTTTGATCCCGATATGAGCAATGCCGAAAAGTACACTATCGCGATTGAAACTGATGACAGGTTTTCCAGTCACTTTCATCGAGACAGGAATGAGAACAGGATTATGAGCGGGGTCGTTATTTCTCACGGCGATCTTGGCTTCGTACGAACCGGGCGATACTGTCCGGGCATTCGCTCGCACAGTAACGTTTTGGTTCCCGCCCGCTGGAATTGCGCCGCTCGAAGGAATGAAAGAAATAAATTGGGACGATAGACTCGACGACATGTATGTCACAGCGTTTGTCAACATTTTCCCGATCGGCTCACTTGTTCCGGTCGTGTTATAATAAAATTCCCATGTCATCCCGGTCAATAGAATACGCCCGGATCCATATGAATATTCAAGTGTTGTCGGTGCATTGGTAGCACTGTCTTTTGTGATGACACTTGTTCCTGCAGGCATATTTGCAAATTGAATGTGAGCCGCAGAATTACCAAGCAGCACCCTCGGTATCCCGACTGTGACAGGATGGAGCGCATTCGTAACCAAATTGATCGACGAGGTGCTGTTTATACTCGTCACTCCACCCGGAAGGATCAAATCCACAAAATCGAATGAATAGGGACAGTAATGAAATTCAAGTTTCCCTCCGTTCTGAACATACTCGGCAAACTTGTACATCTGCGAAGAGATCGTACTATAAAAACTATACGGCTGTTGTGAACTGACGATGACAAGTTCATATTGAGAAAAGTTTGTCGACGAGATACTTGATGAATTGATGATTGTCGGGACGATATCCAATCGTGCAAGAACGGTATCAAGCGAAGCTATTCCCCACGGAAATTGATTTCTAATGACAAGTATTTTACTCGATGATGAAAATTGCTGTGACGATTGACGGGGACTGAATGCGCTTCGATCGGATGATGAATACGATATTGTCGATTTTTCCTGCCAGTAATTTTTTTTCTGATCGATACCGTTCAATATTTGTACCATGGTGGCGAACGCCCCTTCGTCTCCATAATTCCATGTCAACGGTCCCAAACCGCTGTTGCTGATCGTCAGGACCGCGTCTGTTGAATCCTTTTCCTTCACGACAAATGCAAGCGAGTCGGGCGAAACAGCAATGACAGGAACAAAAGCACCGGAGGCAACGACAGGCACGTTCGTGGTCGGTGAACCGGGGTCATTGCTTGCAATCGATACTTGCGCATTGACGATTCCCGGTACATCGGGTGTGAAAACAACGCGCACTATGCGTGATGCATCTTTGACGATCGAAAAGGAGGTCCCTCCGAGGATTGTGAAACGGGCATTATTCACGGTGATGTCTGAAACGGTCAGAACATCCGATCCGTTATTCGTCAGCACAACATTGACAGTATCCGAATAACCGATAAAAACAGTTGTGAATTTTATTGAATCTGTCACCACAAGATTCGGCGTGCCGACCACGGTAAGGTTCACCGGTATGGATATGATCCTCTTGTCGGGATCATTCGTTCCAATGACAACATTCGCCAAAAATTTCCCGCCGTCCAATTTTTCGGTTATCATCCGCGCGGTAACAGGCAGCGAGCCGGACGGATCGACCATCCCTTCATTTGGAAAAACTGAAAGCCACAACGTACCGAGTGTCGCATGGCCGATATCGGGGATATGATCGTCAGGTCCCGAAATTCCGACATTGGTCGCGATATTCATCAAACCGTCGTCATTCGAAAGATCTGAGAGCGGGATGGCAAACAAGATGGTCTTCCCTGCCGTATCGATCGTGATCGGGTAAGAATTTTTGAATGACCCTGTGGAGTCGTAGAGACTCACGCCGATCGTTGTTACGAATGAAACATAAAATTCACATCCGATA
>JACPGG010000056.1 GCA_016182545.1 Ignavibacteriales bacterium | reverse complement strand
CTTTCTTCTATCGTAGGGTACGATTCACATTCAGAAACCAGATCAGAATTGATACATCAATACCATGCCGGATGAAGTCGAGGCATGGTGCTATTGAATTGTCATACTTCTGCCACCTATGATTTGTATACCTGAGCTGCATCCCACCCTCGCAAGTATTAACGGCGGGAGACTACGCTCAGTGTGACAATTTTTGGTTTTTGAGATCGCTGCTACCTGTTACATCGCCCTTATCTTTCAATCGATACTCGACATCAATTGTAACATTACCGTTTTCCATCCTGAACTTTCCCGAGAAATCTCCGCCGACAATCGGTTCTGACCCTTTTCCCATAACGCTCTGTTGAGGTCCGTTGAAGTTGCAATAGAGCGTAAAGTATTTGTCCGTTCCATCGGCACCGGGATCCCCTTCCTGCCAGAATATTTTCCTTTCTCCCCCATTTGCACCCTGATTGATCGAGATCGAATACGAACCGATCCATTGTTGATACGTGTAGGTCGTTGTTGATGTATAGATTCTCGATTCGTAGGCGAACAGGTAGGTACCGACATTCACACGGTAATTCTGTCCGGCAAAGAACGGCGACGGTATAGATGGATTGTCATCCCCGTATGCATAGAGATACCCGTCTGACGATGTGACCTTGAGGAACGCGCTGCCATCTCTTCCATCGGGACCGTTGGGTCCTTCACATGATATCAGAGACAATGATAGAATAAGAGACAACAATAATCGTGTCCGCTGGAAACGGTTCATATAAAATCCTCCTGAGTGTAATTGTAACAATCTTCGTATTATTCTTTCACTACAAACTTCCCGATTTTTTCTGTAGTGTGTACGAATTCGTTTTTATCTGCTTTGCGTAGATCGTCTTTTCTTTATTGGTAAGAATCCTCAATGCCAACGGTTGACCGGCGGCTTCCCACCGGAACAATATCGGCTGACGCACCGGCTGACCGATCGCCGGAGCAGTAACTGTCACGGTAACGGAACGGTACTCCATCTGTACAAGATCATCCAAGTGCGGTGAGGGAGAAAAATTATCTGCGAGCGTTTGCTCTGCGGATAGCGGCTTCTGAACGGAGGAGTTATTTGTTTCTGCGGCTGCTTGCTGTTGAACTGTTTCGTAACCGGTGCGGATAAGATCAAAAACAAGATAATATGCAACGCCTGACAATGCGATGCCTGCTATTACAGCGGCAATTTTGTATGTACTGCTTTTTGGAGGACTACTATGCCTTGCCAGGCTGACTTTCTCCGCCTCCTGTTTATCCCGTTGCGTAGGAGAACCGGTTAAATGCTTTTGTAAGTATGTGTCGAATGTCTGCAGGGATTCAATGTACGTCCGGCAATGCAGACAGTGTTGAAGATGTGTGCGGATGAAGAGCGTTTCAGATACGGACAGGTGTTCCGGTGCAGACAACCATTGGTCGAGTTGGCGGGGGGTCGGGTGTGTCATACATCAGTAATTCCGACATTTGAGTCCGCTGCAGAAAATTATTTTTGAATTTTTTCCGCTATATAAGTTTTTGCCAATTTAACAAGATATTCCACGCGGGTTTTCCAGTGCAGGTCATATTCCTCTTTGGTAACCGGATGATGCTGACGCACATGTTCCATGTATTGTTTTTTATGCCCGTCCCCTGCAAACCACCTGTTAATGATACTCTCCATTGTATTGATGAGCACGGTAATATCCGGCGTATCGAGTTTTCGCGTATCGGCGTACATTGTATTCGCCTTTCGTCGGACAAACCGGAGTGTCTGTTCACGCATCCTGTTGATCTCGTAGTGTGAAAAAAGATGATCCAGCGATGAGTCGGTCATGACGCTGTTCAACAATTCTTTTTCCTCTGTTTGCAGATATTTCTTTCGCAGCACCACCAGGTCATACAGAAGAACAGAGCGGCGATACTCATCCTGCTCATTCATGATAGCCGCTACCGCCTGAATGAATGCGGGATTTTCTTTGAACATCGCGTTCCGTACAACCAATTTCCGCTCAAGAAGTTCAATTGGAAACTCATTCGTCCGTTCGGGGGCGTCGGCATCCGAAAGTTCCAGAACAATACCATAGATGTTTTCCGAAAGATGGGCTGTGGCAGAATGCTTTACCGCAAGTTTCAATCCCCGCAATATCTTTGCCCCCACCGGATCCAACTCGACATGGTATTTCGCTATTTCGACATTGATGATGGACGAAAGGAACGAGCGGAAGATGATGAAGAGATTCATCTCATCGATCTTTTTCAATGGATTCGGCAATTCGTCCACAAATGCGCGAATACGGAAATAGCGCTTGTTCCCGTCCAACGCAAAAACAGGGGCGATGCATTCGTACGCCAGATCGGATAAGGAGATCTTCTCCTGCTGACACAAAGAGACGATATATGGTCGAAATGTACGGACGTGGCTTTCGCATACGCCTCGGCAAAAGAATATCAGCCGCGCAAGATCCTGTGCTGAGATCGAGCCGTCGTATGCGGAATGTAACAATCCTATTAAGGGGAATTGAACCACCTTGCACTCAACGATGATGTGAGGAATATAGTTTTGACAATATTCATAAACAACACATCGCACTTTTTATATTGCCGGAATTGCTCCGGCACATCAGCGAGAATTTGATTTTAGAGTCTCTTTTTTCCATATTCAATCGAATCTGCTATCTGCCCAATATTAAGAAAATTCTTACCGTGTGTCAAATGCTAGCAGATAATTCTTTCATCCACCATGGCTAAATCCACACCATATCAATCACTGAGAATTGCTCGCGGGTTCAAGAACCTGATAGCGCTGCGGGGCTGGACGAAGAGGAAGTTTGCGGAGGTTGCGGGGATCTTTCCGCAGGATGTGAACAAGTATCTTGCGGCGGAACTGAATCCGGAGAACCTGCTGCTGGCGCTCTATGAAGCGGGAGAAGATATCGAATGGATCAAGAGCGGCGGCAGCACATCGCGTTTTGCCGTCCATGAGCGATCGGCGGGAGAAGGTTCAACCGCGCCGCTGCTGGGACGGATCGTGATATCGCCGGAGGGGGAAGAAGTTACGGAGACGGTGGGGATCCCGGTGACTGCGGGGGTACCGTTCTTTAAGGGGAATTTCTTCTGTTTGGAGATCGGGAACGACAGCATGATCGACGCCGACCCGCCGATCTTTCCGGGCGATCTCTGCATCTTTGAAGCGGAGCGGAAGCCGAAGAAAGGAGCGATCGTTGCGCTCCACTGTGCCGACAACCGCCGCATCGTAAAAATATTGACGCACGCCTCACGCACGGAGTTGACGCTCAGCGCGGCGAACAAATTCAGGCAGTTCCCCGGAATGAAGATAAAAAAGAGTACGCTGCTCGGCACCGGGACATTTGTGATGAAACTGCAATTGAGCGACGAAGCGAAGCGGAGGTTTTTTTTCACTTTCTTCTTCTCTCGATTCACGCACCGTGCGGCATGCTCTCCGACTATTTTACAATACCACGATAACGCGCAGTGCGAACCGACAATCGGACAGTGTCTCATTTTGAAATATAATCTAACCACGCGCGTCATTCCCGCACATGCCTCTTTACGGCATCCCGTACAGCGGGATTTTTGGCGGGAATCTATTTATGGATGCCCGATACAATCATTCGGGCATGACAATTGAATTGAAATTGAGACATGGCCGACAATCGAGTCGCGAGGAAACTCATTCTTCCTTTTCGTATCTTCACCCATGCATTCTACCTCATTCCGGCACATCGTTATTTGTATCGTTGCAGTCACACTCTCCTCATGCAAGAAAGATGAGACACCCTCATCCTCATCATCGCCCGTAAAAGAAACTGCGACGGACAGTCTCTTTGTGATCCGTTATGGATATATCGAACTCGATAAGATCGCGCGGATCTCAAAATTCCGCTCCGGCATCGGGCACGACTACAGCGACGACAGCGAACAGTGCCGCAGCATGAAGCATTATTTCCAGCCAAAAAGCGGCGTTGCGTGGTCGGCTGTGAAGATATTTTCTCCCGCCGGCGGCACCGTCGTCCGCATCTTCGATGAATGGGCGGGAACGCAGGTGCAGATACAGCCGTTCGGTCATTCTGCGTACACCATCATCATCTTCCACATTGCGCTGCAGCGTCCGCTCGCTGCCGGCGATACGGTTGCGGCGGGCGAACAGCTCGGCACGCACATCGGCTCGCAGACGATGTCCGATATCGCGATCGGACTTTCCGCCGGCAGCCAATGGCGCCTCGTCTCGTATTTCGACCTGATCAGCGATTCGCTCTTTCAACAGTACGCGGATCGCGGTGTTGCTTCGCGCAGCGATTTCATCATCAGCAAGCAATCGCGCGACGCCGATCCGCTCAATTGCAGCGGAGAGACATTCGGCACGGAAGGGAGATTGCCGAATTGGGTCATGTTGAACTGAAGACTTTCAGGTGCGACTCACTTCGTAAAGTGAGTCGCACCCTCTCTACTCATTTTCTTCTTCCCTTCTTTTCCCGTACCTTGCTGCATGCTCTCCAACTATTTTACATTCCATCACATCGCGCAGGAATTGAATAAACGGTACGCCGGTGCGGTCATTGCCGAAGTGTACTCGCAGGAAAAAAATACTCTTTGCATCGTGCTATATACGCCGGAACCGCATACAGTCACCATCTCGTGCGTTGCGCGAAAGAATTTTATCATTGCGCGGGAGGGAGAATCACGCGCGCGGAAGAATTCGGTCGATCTCTTCCCCTCGTTGATCGACGCACATGTGCAATCGGCATATATCGACGCGCAGGACAGGATCGTCTATGTACGGACGACTGATGGACGTTTCATCCTTGTTGAAATGTTCGGCGGGAGGGCGAATGTTGTAGTGTGCGACGAGGGTGGTGTCATCACCGATGCATTCCTTGCAAAAAAAGAATTGCCCGGCAGTCAACGCACACTGCAGTATGAACCGATCATGCTTACGCCGGAGCAGTTTTTTCCTGCGAAAGAGTTTTTTCATACTGCGTTCGCCTCCGGTGAAACAACGTACCGTACGCTCAAGAATGTCGTCCCGAAAATCGGTTCGACGCTGGCAGAAGAGATCCTTTTTCGTGCGGGTATTGCAAAAGAATTGATGCCACTTTCTCAGAAGCAGATCGATGCTATCTATACTAATGTTCGAATAGTCATCGAACATCTTCTGCAGCCGACGGAACGATTGGCTCCGGTGGTCTATTTTAATGAACAAACTCCCGTGACGTTCTCGCTTATCCCGTTGCAGCAGCATGCTGCGTTGAGAATGGAATCGTACGACAGCATCTTCACCGCGTTGCAGAAACTTTTAAGTTACGGAAAGTCTGCAGAATCGTTCTCACAGCAGAAGAAACAGGTCGTGCATTGGATCGAACATGAACGGACGAAAGCGGAACGCACGATCAAAGCGGTGGAGAGGGAATTGTCCGAATCGTCGCGTGCCGAAGAGTATGAACTCTCCGGCAAATTGCTGATGGCTAATCTGTCCGAAGTTACCAAAGGAATGAAATCGGTGAGGCTCGAAAATTCATTTTCGGGGAATGAGACGGTCGTGATCACACTCGATCCGTCATTACCCCCTTCACGGAATGCCGAACGGTACTTTGATAAAGCAAAACGCGCAAAAACCGCACATCAAGAGACGCTCGAACGGCTCATTGTGTTGCGCAAAAGGTTCGAATCGCTTTCCGAACTTATGGAAACCGCTCATGATGCTTCCACGGGCATTTCACTAAAAAATTTTCTACACTTACATCATGAACAACTTCGCGAACTCGGATATATGACAGAAAAAGAGCAGGAAGAACTTCCTCCATTTAAAATATTCACGGTCGATGGGGGCTTCAAGGTGTATGCAGGAAAAAGTTCGGAAAATAACGATCTACTTACCGTAAAATTTGCGAAACCGCACGACCTCTGGTTCCACGCACGTGGTTCAAGCGGTTCGCACGTCGTATTGAAGATCGGGAGCGGAAAAGGTGATCCGTCGAAAAAAGCAATCGAACAAGCGGCATCGATTGCCGCATACTACAGCAAAATGAAGACTGCGCGTCACGTTCCGGTGGCTATGGCGGAAAAGAAGTATGTCCGCAAGCCGAAAGGGGTCCCTGCAGGCACCGTTGTTATTGAGAAAGAAAAGGTTATATTTGTAAAACCGGGACTTCCCGGCAATGAATAAGCATGGCTATCAAAATTCTTGTCGTCGATGACGACGTATACATTCGGTCTTTCCTGCAAAAACGACTCAGCGCGCTCAATTACGATGTGGTTCTTGCCGACAATGGTGAAGCAGGTTTGATGCTCGCACAACGCGAGCGTCCGCACCTTATTGTCTCCGACTGGATGATGCCGAAGATGGACGGAAAGGAATTCTGTCAGAGGATCAAGAACGATGAGAACCTGAAGTACACGTACTTCATTCTGCTGACCGCGCGTGACACTGCCGAAGACAAGATCGAAGGGATGGAACTCGGTGCGGATGATTTCATGACCAAGCCATTCAACGACAAGGAACTGATCGCCCGCATTAACGTGGGACTCCGCATCACCACGCTGCAGCAGGAACTGGCAAAGTACCAGCACGAAAAGGCGATCACCGAGATGGCGGTAACGATCGGGCACGAGATCAACAATCCGCTCGGCATTATGATGCTGACGCTGCAGGTGATGAAGAAGAAACTCGGCACCGACCGTGCAAAGGAACTTCCCGCCGATATCGACAGCACGCTGGTGAACGGCAACCGCATCGCCGACATTGTCAAACGCCTCTGCTCACTGGATCAACTGCAATTCAAACCGTATCTGAAGAACTCGGATATCAATATGCTGGACCTGACCGGCAAACCGTAACGGGTGAAATTCCAAATCCCAAATTCCAAATCTCAATTGTCGTATCCCGGAGCAATCTTCAAGAGAAATTTTCTACCACTGTTGTTGCATTGGAATTTTTTTGGAATTTGTTTTTTGATCCTTGGAATTTACTTCCCCCTACCGGCTCACAGCCAAGAAAAATTTTATTTCTATCACGGGAAGTCCTTCGGCTCCGAATCGATGATCAATCCCGGGTCACTCATCATCAACGGCGGATTCGACATCCTTCAATCCGCAACACACTCGCGCGTCATCTCGACGATCAATTTCAAGACAGGAGCAACGAATGTCTGGAGGAATCTGCGCGATCCGTTCACGCAGATCGATAAGTTCGGATGGAATCGTTTCATCAGTCAGGAAGTCTTCCCGCTCCATTTCAATCTCGAGAAAGCGCAGTGGTTCCCCAATTACACGCTCCACTTCATCGGCGGCGGGATGGATGCCCGGATGATGTACGAGTGGTACATGTATCATGACGTGCCGTATCCGACATTGTGGGCGGGAGTGACCGTCGCGGCGTATCACTTCATCAACGAGTCGGTGGAGAACGATGCGTTCGTCGGACCGAATGTCGATCCGATCGCCGACATTTATATTTTCAATCTCGGCGGATCATTGCTGTTCACATCGGATGCGGTGGCGGAATTCTTCAGCGAGACGCTGCACATGACCGCATGGCCCGGACAGCCGGCGTGGAATCCTACATACAACACTCTGGAGAATAACAGTCAGTTCTATATCATGAAATACAAATTGCCGTTCGCAGACCGGACAAGTCTCTTCTACCATTTCGGCGACAACGGCATGCTCGGTCTTTCGTATCTGCGCGAGAATAGCGAGAGCATCACTGTCAGCGGGGGATTTGCAACGCGTGAACTGCGAACGGTGGATGTCACCAACGGCGCGCGCACGGTGACTGTCTCGCTTGGGTGGATCGCAGGGATTTTCTATGATAGAGAGAATTCTTTGCTGGCATCATTGATGGCATCCAACCGCGTGAACGAAAAAGTGCGGCTGAATATTTATCCCGGCGTCGTGGATATCTTCGGCGGCTCTGTCGGGTTCTTTGCGAGCATCGGGCGGGGAGATCATTTCATCGCGGGTGTGACGATGCAGTTCTCGCCGTTGGGTATTGCATACCGCAGTACTACGCCGCCTAAAGCTGCATTGTAATACGTTCTCACACAAGGACACAAAGAAATTTTACATTTACGCTTTTCATTTTCATCAATGCTTCTTACCTTTTTACGTAATGACAAACCTTAAAAATAAGATCGTCTTCATCACCGGCGCATCGTCCGGCATCGGAAGATCGTCCGCAATAAAATTTGCCGAACTCGGCGCCAATCTGTTGATCTGCGCACGAAGAAAAGAGCGCCTTGAAGAAGTTTCCAAAGAAATCGCATTGCGATACAAAACAAACGTGCATTCCTTTCAAATGGATGTGCGCGATCATCAAGAGGTCGAGCGATCGCTGAACGGCATACCAGCCGAATGGAAAAATATTTCCGTTCTGCTGAATAACGCAGGGCTCTCCAGCGGATTTGATACAATTCAGGAGGGCGCGATCGAAGATTGGGAAGCGATGATCGACACGAATGTGAAAGGATTGCTCTACGTAACTCGGGCAGTACTGCCGGGAATGATCGAACGAAAAGAGGGGCATATCATCAACCTCGGTTCCGTTGCCGGAAGGATGGTCTACCCGAAAGGGAATGTGTACAACGCATCGAAGTTTGCGGTGCGGGCGTTGAACGAAGGGATGAAAATGGACCTGCTCGGTACACCGGTCCGCGTGACGACGGTCGATCCCGGTTTGGTGGAGACAGAATTCAGCGTCGTCCGTTTTCACGGCGACAAAGAACGGGCATCGATCGTGTATAAAGGGATCACGCCGTTGACTCCCGACGATATTGCCGATGCGATCGTTTGGGCGGCGACGCGTCCCGCACATGTGAACATCAACGAGATCGTCATGATGCCGGTCGATCAGGCGTCGCCCATGATGGTGAACAGGAAAAGCAATTGACTGCAAAACAAAAATCAAAAATAGTCATGCTGAGCAAGTGCCGCCTCATCTTCGTTCATCCTTCGACGCGCTCGTCAAAAACACTCGCTTGCTCAGGATGACTATTGCGGCGGCATGCGTCGAAGCATGTCAGGGAGTATTATTTTTTATCAATTGAATATTCATAATCCTTAGGAGAGAAATGAAATTATTCCTTTTATCCGCCTTTGTAGTGCTGGTATTCAGCACTTCCTTTTCGCAAAAGAAAAAAGATTATAAGACGATGTTGAATGAACTCGCCGAAGACTATGTCCGGCTGGTGCTGGACATCGGTCAACTCGATCCCGATTATGTAGATGCGTACTACGGACCGAAAGAGTGGCAGGAAGAATCGGCAAAGATGAAATACCAGCCGACCGCCCTCCGCGATCGTGCCGAAGCGTTCCTGTCTCGCGTAAAAAGGATACGCGTACCGTCGAAGGACAAAAAGTCTTCTCTGCGCAAAACGTACCTCGCAAAACAACTCACAGCCGCACACGCACGTATCGAAATGCTGAACGGAAAGAAATTCACGTTCGATGAGGAAGCAAAAAAATTGTATGATGTGATTCCGCCGAAATACTCCGAATCCCACTTCAAGAAAGTGCTCGATGCGCTCGGCAAGACGCTTCCCGCAGATACGGGAACAGTGAACCAGCGATACCAGGCGTTCAGGAATCAGTTCGTCATCCCGAAAGAAAAACTCGACAGCGTCTTCACCGCTGCGATCAACGAATGCAGGATCCGGACAAAGAAATTCGTCACGCTTCCGGAGAATGAAAGTTTCGTCGTGGAATACGTGAACGACAAACCGTGGAGCGGATATAATTGGTATAAAGGAAATGCGCACAGCGTCATTCAGGTCAACACCGATTTCCCGATCTTCATCGATCGCGCGGTCGATCTTGCAGCGCATGAAGGATATCCCGGTCACCACGTTTATAATGTGCTGCTCGAATCTGAATTGATGAAGAAGAACGGTTGGATCGAATTCTGCATCTATCCGCTCTACAGCCCCCAGTCGCTCATCGCAGAAGGGAGTGCAAACTACGGGATCGATGTGGTGCTGCCCGGCAAGGAACGGATACAATTCGAAAAAGAGGTGCTCTTCCCGCTTGCCGGACTCGATGCCGGACAGGCAGATCAGTACTACATGATCCAGTCGCTCGTGGCACAATTGAATTATGCTGGGAACGAAGCGGCGCGCAATTATTTGAACGGAACAATCTCCAAAGAACAGGCAGTTGACTGGCTGGTGACGTACGCTTTGTTCGATCCGTCGCGGGCTGAACAGCGGCTCCGCTTCATCGAAAAGTACCGCAGCTATGTCATCAATTACAATTACGGACAGGATCTTGTGAAGAATTACGTTGAAAAGAAATCAGGTAAAAAACCGACGGCGGCGAAACGGTGGAGCGTCTTCACCGATCTGCTCTCATCGCCTAGAATGCCGGGAGGGTTGAAATAATTTATCACTTAGGGACCTTTATGAAAATTATTTTTCTTTTTATGTTATACAGCGTCGGTCTTACGTGCCAGGCGGTATCATCGACCATCGAAAGGTACGAATCGGTGCAGCGTCAGTTGAAAGATCTTACAGTCCTTAAAGATTCCGTCATTCCTGTTACGAATGTGGTTTTAAGTAGAGATGTCGGAACATTTACATTCCACGACGGTTCCTTTTATGTTCTCTCGCCCATCAATAACAATGTATCCGCTCTTCTCTTCATCGGCAGTGGCACCTTTTCGTTTACCCCTCCTACCGATGTAGAAAGAAAACATCTTTACCGGTTCTTTGAAAAAGAACAATTGAACGAACCATTTAAATACTTGTTTCTCTTATTCACTGATTCAACATTTGATGAACTTTCCAGGAACAGACCTCCTTCTGCAGGTAACATTCCTTCGGACGCAAAAAGCGCTCTTACCATTGCTCAGGGTTACATTCAGGACAAAGAACAAACCTCTTATGATTTTGATGTATTGCGAGCATTTCTTCCTCAATTGGATCACAACTGGTTTTATGCACATTTTTGGACGAACCGCAGCAATTCGTTGTTTTATGAAATTGATGATGCAGAGGTTGAAGAAGTAACTCTCAGTCATATTCCGGAAACATTCAGTTTCTCAACATCCCGGTTTCTGCGTGAAATAGTCTGCTCATTCCATAGACAGTCCGACTACCTGCGACAGGAATCTTTGAATGACGAATATAAATCAACGTTTGCACCAATCCGCTATGCTACCGATGTACGATTTGACGATGACTTACAAGCAAGTATTCGCTGTGACATATTCGGCAAAAACCTCCGCTTCAAAGCCGACTGGCTAAGTTTTCTTTTGCTGGATGATCTCGTCGTCGATTCTGTCGTTACTGGTGGTGGACACCACATCGCTTTTGTGAAAGAGGAAGAATCATCTGTTCTGTGGTTGTATAAACAGGATATGTTTTCAACGATAGACACGCTTCATATTATTTTATACTACCATGGTGATTTGTTCGAAGAAATTGACTTCTGGCGTGAACTTAAGCAATCGAATTTGTGGTATCCGAACATACGCGGCATTGGCATCGATCGGTACACGTTTGACATGACATTTCACCATCCTTCGACAAGGACGCTGGTATCTTCCGGAAAACACCTCGGATCCGAAACAGTAAATGATGTGACAACATCCCGTTGGAAAATTACGACACCGACGATTCATGCAAGTTTTGCCATCGGGGCATTTGAAGAATACAAATCTGACTCAACAGACCAAATACCAATCACATTCTATTCTTCAACCAACTATCAGCACTCGTCGCTCTTTGGCGGCGATTTCAAAAAAGACATGGCGCATGATCTGCTCAACAGTCTCCGCTTCTTTACTCACATTTTCGGGAAACCCCCCATCGATGAATTGAAGGCTGTTGAAATTGCAGGCAACCATGGACAGGCTTTTCCGAATCTTCTTCACCTTACCTGGTACACATTCCAGAATAGAGGTTCGAAAGAAAAGGGGATGGACCAGGCATTCCGCGCTCATGAAGTTGCACATATGTGGTGGGGGCTCGGTGTTTCATGGAAGTCCTATCACGATTATTGGCTGAGTGAAGCGTTTGCCGAATATTCCGGTCTATGGTACATGCAAACCGTGCTTAATGATAACGAGACATTTTTTAAGAGATTGGAAGTGTATAAAAAGGGAATCCTCGGTGCAAGAAAATATCTTTTATCTTCGGGGCAGCAATCGGGACCGATATGGCTAGGATCAAGAACGAATTCAAGCAACACCGCGGGTGATTACGGATTGATCGTATATGAAAAAGGTGCATGGGTGCTTCATATGCTTCGGAATATGGGACTTGATTTGAAAACAATGAAAGAGGATGTCTTCCAAAATATCCTTAAAGATTTTTATTCAACTTATAACGGCAAAAATGCATCAACAGAAGATTTTCAAAGGGTGACGGAAAAATATTTTGGTGCGAGTATGCATTGGTTTTTTAATCAGTGGGTGTACAATACCGAAATCCCAATGTACAACATCGTTTATAAACTTGAAGATCTCCCGAACGGAAAATACAAAGTGCACTGCACTGTGAAACAATCGAACGTGCCGGATGACTTTCGGATGTATGTTCCGTTCCGGATCGATTTTGGCAGCAATAAATTTGCCCGCGTGCGATACCTCATCAAAGGTCCTGTTACCGAATTTGATTTCCCGACATTACCGTTGAAACCGGAAGAGATAAAATTCAACGATCTGGAATCTGTCCTGTGTGAAATTGACGACGAGGACTGGGAATAATATTGGACATATTTAAATCATACAACCTTGTCTTTGTTTTGCATTAATTCTATTCCAACTCCTTGCATCCCTTCCATACTCAACGTACTTTATTCTATTAAATCATTTCCCGCCGCATCACGCGGCGGACACAAAGACTTGGGGTCACCCGCTATTCATTCAACGCCGCTGCATTTCTTCGCGGCATAATGATCACTCTTCGACGCGTCCCGACTCAAAACGTCGGGACTTGCTCAGAGTGACGAAAGCGAGGTTCTCCATGGATAACAAATCTCTTCACCCCGAATCGCTCATGATGTCCTACGGGTATAATCCCGTACGGCAGACGTGAGCAGATGCCGAACGAAAAACTCGGACTCATCTACAGCCGCATCAACAATCCCGATCTGGAAATTCTCGAGAACCGCCTCACGCTATGGGACGGTGCGGAAGAATGCGCCGTGTTCGACAGCGGCATGGCGGCGATCTCAACGACGCTGCTTGAATTTTTAAAGCCGGGCGATCTGCTGATGTATTCACTTCCGCTGTACGGCGGGACGGAACATTTCATTGAAACCGTGCTGACGAAGTACGGCATTCACGTTGTGTATTTCAAGACAGGGGAGACGCACGAGGAGTTGACTGAGATCATCCGCAATTCCGGACACGCCGGTTCATTGAAGATGATCTATATCGAAACGCCGGCAAATCCGACGAACGACCTGATCGATATTGAATGCTGCGCACAGCTTGCAAAAGAATTTTCAACAGAAAAAAATAAAGTACTTGTCGCTGTGGATAACACATACTTCGGTCCGCTCTGGCAGCATCCCCTGAAACTCGGCGCCGATATTGTGCTCTATTCCGCGACAAAGTACATCGGCGGGCACAGCGATGTGATCGCCGGTGCGGTACTCGGCACAAAAGAGATCATCAAGCGTATTAAACCGCTCCGCACGTTTTTGGGATCGATGGCGGGACCGTGGACGGGATGGCTCTTGCTGCGCAGCCTTGAGACATTGAAACCACGGATGGAAACACAGACGCGTAATGCAAAGCATGTTGCTGAATTTCTGCAGCAACATACAAAAGTGGAGAAAGTGTACTACCTCGGTTTCCTCGATGAGACAAATCCGACGCAGTACGCAATTTACACCAAGCAATGTTTATCGGCAGGAGCAATGGTCTCGTTCGACATTCGCGGGGGTGAGAAAGAAGCATTTCAATTTCTGAATAATTTGAAACTGATAAAACTGGCGGTCAGTCTCGGCAGCACCGAAAGTCTTGCAGAGCATCCCGCAACGATGACGCATTGCGACGTTCCCGATCAGGAAAAGATCGAATTGAATATTTCTGACAGATTGATCCGTCTCTCGGTCGGTGTTGAGCACTACGAGGATCTCATCGGAGATCTCAAACAGGCATTGGACCATGTTGTGGTTGAACGGGAGGTGTTTAATATTACATCGAAGGAATTGGAGGCGGTGTAGGTGCGGCAAATCCCCCAGATGACCGTCACCTTAAAGGTGACGGTCATCTAAACTCATTTCAACGGCTGATTGCCGATCCCTTTTTTCTTCATCAATGATTCAATCTCAGAAATTTCCCGCGGCGAACCGGCGGAAAGATTTTCATTCCCTGTTTCGGTCACAAGAATAACATCCTCGATACGGATGCCGATGTTCCAGTATTTCGGATCGACCCCGTCGCTGTTCTCCGGAATGTAAATTCCCGGCTCAACAGTGTACAACATTCCCGCAACGAGCGTTGCCTGCCCGACATCATGTACATTCAATCCGACCGGATGACCGAGTCCGTGGTTATAGAATTTTTTGAATCCCATTCCAGTTTTGGTTTTTGTAATTCCGAGATTGTATAAACCGTCGGCGATCACCGAATCCGCTGCTGCAGAAACGTCGCTCCATTTCACTCCAGGTTTTGCAGCTCCGATCCCTGCTTTCTGTGCGTTCAAAACGATCTGGTAAATTTCTTTTTGTTCTTTCGTGAATTTTCCGTTCGCGGGATAACTTCTCGTCACGTCGCTGGAGTATCCGCGATATTCCGCTGCGCAATCGGAGAGAACAATGTCGCCGTTGTTGATCTTTTTTCTGTTGGTATTGTAATGCAGGATCACGGAATTCTCCCCCGCGCCGTTGATGCAGGGATAGCCGTAGTATTCCGAACCCTGCCGCTGAAATACGTATTGGTACAATCCCTGCAGTTCATACTCGTACATTCCCGGTTCAACGGACATCATCGCCTGATTGTGAGCAACAACGCTGATCTCGGTCGCCTTTCGCAACATGGCAATTTCTTCGGGAGATTTGATGACACGCATCGTGTGGATCATCGCATTCGGATCGCGCATTTCAATTTTGGTGTTACGGACTTTCACATTATCGACAAACGATTGAATCGGCTGCACCAGTTCGCGCAACTCACCGGAGACATCCGACGTGACCGGCTGCGCATACAGATACTTAATACCGGAAAAGAGCATGCGTTGGAATGTCGTTTTGAATTTATCGTTTGTCAGTGCTGCCTGCACCCCGATGAGGTTCATAGCCCCTTCAATGCCGTATCTCCGTCCTGTCCACGATTCGGCGAGAGGATTTCTGTTCTGCACGAACAAAATTTCATTGACAGTCTGCGTCATTGAATCGTTCAATTTCACCGTTGTTCCCTTCGGCACAAGGATCAGCAGCGCATTCGGTTCAGTGAATCCCGTAAGATAGAAGAAATTATCCGCCTGACGATACAGGAAATCGACATCGGCGTTCCTCATCCGTTCGGGTCCGGCATAAAAAACAGCAACTGCATCCTGTCCGATCATTTTCATAACGGAATCGCGACGCGTTTTATATTCTGCCGGTGATATGACATCCGTATCGTATTGAAGGTACTTCAGCGATTCGCTCTGCTGGGCAATGGCAAGCGACAATATCGACAGCATAACAAACAATGTCTTCATCGTTTCTCCTGAAAAAATTCGTACACAATATACAACGAAAAATACAATATGCGAGGGGAGGAGCGCATTATTCCGACAATCGTTAAGACGAGAATTATAATTCGATGATGTACGTGCGATTATTTTTTGCCAACCGCAGAGACAATAATAATGCATTCCGTTATATCATCGGACGAAATGTAAAGATTACCGCGCGTATCCGTTTCCAATCCGACCGGTCTTCCCCACGCACTGCGCCCTGAAGAGCCCGTTAAAAATCCTCCGACAAAATCGGCAACAGAGTTTGCCGTCGTGTCGTTGATATCGTTGAAATCAATATAGACGACTTTGAAACCGGTCGCTTCGTTCCGGTTCCACGAACCGCGGTACGCAACGAACGCCCCATTGCGAAATTGCTGCGGGAAAGAGTGATTGGAAAATTCTATCGCCATCGGTGCGCTGTGTGCCTGTACAAGTGTTGCAGGTTGAACCATTGACCGTACTTTTGCGCTGTCCAACGCAGTCAATGGAAGGAGCGAACCGTATCCTCCCGGCTTTGAAAAGTCTACCCACACGCCGTGTGCGTATGCATACGGATATCCGTAAAAGCCGCCGTCGCGGACAATATCGATCCATTCCGGCGGAATGTCGTCACCCTGCCAGTCGAATCCGTTGTTGGTTGCCCACAATTTCCCGTTCCGCATCGTCATACCGATCGCATTTCTGCATCCCGTCGCAAACACTCGTCGACCGGTCCCGTCGTCATTCCATTCTTCGATGATCGCACGGGACTCTTCGCGACATGCGTTGCATTGTGAACCGATGGAGAGATACATTTTCTTCTTTTGCGGATCAAAGACGATCGTCCGTGTGTCGTGTCCGCCGCCGCCTTGTTGACCGCCGGTCACCATGGAAACGAATGTCGATCGCTTCTCATAAATGCCGTCTCCGTTCGCATCGATACACCCGGAGACCTGCGTTTCTTCAGCAACGTACATTGCTCCGTTGTAGAATTTCAGGTCGTGCGGTTTGCGGAATCCGGATGCAACAACGATTGCATTGTCGGCAACGCCGTCAAAATTTTTATCGGGAAGCGCAATGATCTCTCCGCGCGATTTGTCGGCAACATGCAGAACACTGTCGGGACTCCAGGCAAAGAAGCGGGGTTTGGACAAACCGCCGGCGTGAAAAATTTTCGCGGTGTATCCATGCGGCAGCGAAAGGGAAAGATTCCCGGAAATTTCGTTTTTATATCTTTCCGGTACAATCACTCTGCTCGATTGTAATGCAAGATCTGCAATCGGCGTCATTCTCACCACAGGCGATAACGATTGTGATGAACAGGTGGAAAAAAGTACTAGATTGAGCAGGACAAGAAGCGACTTCATTTGATAAATGCCATTTTGTTGGTTTGAGAAAAGGTAGGTGTTGTCAAACGATAAAAATAAATACCGCTCGGTAACTGCGCGGCAGAAAACCGGCACCGGTATTCTCCCGGCTCCAATTTCTCATTTAGCAATGTGTAGATTTCTTTTCCGATCATGTCATAAATCTTAAGTGACGTGAATCCTGAAACCTGAATCGTGAAACTGATATTCGTTGTCGGATTGAACGGGTTCGGATAATTTTGAAAGAGTTCGTCATTCGTTGGAACCATCCCTATCTCTTCATCCGCCGATGTCAAACTTCCATAATATGGTTTCATAAGAATTGTATCTGCAATCAAAGAGAAGTACGTCGGATCCTGTACTATATCTAGTAAAGATATTTCAGCACCGTTGATCTGTGCCATTCGTTGCACAAGCCGCACGCCGTGACTGTAATCCGCATACGTTTCACCGTGACCGTTGTATGTCGGCTGGATCGGCGAGCCGTTCAATTGATGCCAGCCGTAGATCACCACCGGTTTCGGCACGCTCGATTTGAGCCATGAATATACTTTCTTGTCGATGATAACATCCTTCTTTGTTCCTCCAACAAGTGAGCCGAGCGGATATGTTCCCAGCAGCGGTGCGCGTAATGCTTTCACGGAATCGTTGTGCTGCCAGAATCTCGGCGCTTTATCCATATCGGCGTCGGGAGGTATTGGCTGCGGGCGGAGCTTCACCTGTGCCTTCGAATAGATCTGATCCACCATCTGTTTTGTGGGGAGTGTGCAATCGAGATAGTTGACTATCTTTTGCGCAAGAATCGGCGTCATCGGCATCAAAAAATAATCGTCGTCAGAACCGATCGCGAGATAATCGGGTGTTACGTAATATTCTAACGTGTAGAGTGTAGAGCTGATTGTTTTTGAAACAGTGATCGTATCAAGGTTCCGTAGAAAATTGGGAATATTCCCCGCAACGACATGCTTGAATATGGTATCTTCCCGTGCCTGACGGGAGAGCGATGCAATAATAGAATAGAATTGACTACCGGTGGGGGATGAAGTTGGACGCGCAGGGAGATTCAACGTTTGTGAAAACAGTTGCGAGGAAAAGAATACTAATAGAGAAAGATATTTCATGTCGGCTCCCAAAAGAGGTGTGATATGTCCCAGACAAAATAAAAAAAGGCGGGATCAATTGCCCGCCTAAAAGATGGCGGGTAAACCCGCCGTTTTATTTGTCCGTTATCGTTTTATGGACGATCTCCGTACCGCATGTTGCCTTTAAACTTCCTTCCTTCAATGTCAATGGATCCCTCCCCACCAACGACCGTGATCACAAAATCTTTGTTGATGCTTGTGACCTTATCATTCTCACCGCGGATGATAGTTGCCGTCGCTGTGATGTTCCCTGTTATGGTGCCGCTGACGGCATTCGCGAGATTCTCGCGCCATTGCGAGAAGGGTTTGGCAACGGTGGGTTTGAACCGCACTGTTTTCACATTTGCCGCTGTTAACGTGAGCGTGTGATCAAAAATGCGCGACGCTCGCAATGTAACGACTGAGTCCACACCTTTGCGGATGTAGTTTTGCTGCAGCGTTATTGTCACTGTATCCTTGTTGATATCCGTGGCGAGCCATGAACCTTGCAATTGAGTGAGATAGTGAGTGACAATCTTGTTCTTGAAGTATCCCGTGCCGTTCACGATGGTCAATTCCATCTTCACAGCTGTATCGCCGTTCACAATGTAGAACGCTTGATGTTGTGTTTCGTTTTTCCAGAACCGGAATTTATACGTGCGTGTGATCGATGCGGTTACGCGCATGTTCGATCTCGTTTTATTGATGCTGACCGTCCACCATCCTGTTGCCGGATCGTATGTTCCGCTGTCGGAGGTGGTCGTCTCAAACCCGCCGTCGGCAAGAGGAGAGGCCATATTCAACTGTCCTTGAGACTGGAACGTCAGCAAATCACCCATGCTTTCAGTCGCTCCGCCGCTTTCGTCACCCACGGCACCGGAAATGGTATATGCCGCATCTTCGTACACTGCTTCCGATGCTGTTGCCGAAACGGTGTCATCCTTCTTACAGCCGGCAACAAAGATACCTGCAAGCAATATGAGCGGAATGAATTGTTGTATCTGTTTCATACTAACTCCTTACGATAATGTGAGAAAAAAGTTAAAGTTGTCGTTCTTTCATTCTTTCTCTCATTTCTTTTCGGCGTTCCTCTTTATACAAGTCGAATTTTCGTTTTTGTTCTTTGGATAAAATTTTTTCAATCTCGGTGTCTGTCTTTTCCATAAACGCAATCGATGCTTTCAATCGTTCCCTCCTGTTTCCTTCCTTCGCATTCCGGTCATAGTTCACCAGTTCAATGTGGCGTGTCAATATGTAACGTACTTTAACGGTTTGCTCCTCCGTTAACCGCAGCTTTTCTTTCAAGTGCATTGTTTGCATCTCAATGCGTTCGATGGTCTGACAAACCCCGTACGTTAAGAAGAGAAGTGCAGCAAGAATAAGTCTAATGATCATTGCGTCGCCCCTGTCTGACACCACGATAGAAAGAAAGTTTAAGTCGTGGTGTGAGCATAGGCACAAGGGTGGTCTATCAGATTCGACAAAAAATCAGTACCTTTACTCCGGTTTACGATTGGAAACACGAATCATGAAATACAAAAAACAACGATTGGTAATACTGGGAAGCGGGTTCGCCTCCTTCAGCACGCTGAAGAATATCGATACTGAACTGTACGATGTCATTGTCGTCAGCCCTCGAAACCATTTTCTTTTTACGCCGCTGCTGCCGAGCACGACCGTCGGCACGATTGAGTTCCGCTCGATCATCGAACCGGTGCGGACGGCAAAAGAGAATATCACATTCTACCACGCATTCTGTACTCACATCAATCACGAAGAAAAAGTGATCAACTGCAAAAATGCATTGGACGGGAACGAGTTTTCACTGCAATTTGATATTCTTGTCATTGGCGTCGGCGCAATCAGCAATACGTACGGCATCGAAGGTGTGGAAAAGTTTACCCTTCCGCTGAAAGAATTATCCGATGCACGTGCCATTCGTCAGCGCATCATCGAGAATTTTGAACGGGCAAGCACTCCCGGTTTGCAGTTTGAAGAACGAAAACGACTGCTGCACTTTGTTGTTGTCGGCGGCGGACCGACAGGTGTTGAATTTGCAGCGGAGCTGCACGATTTTCTTACGGAAGATCTAGTCGATTCGTATCCCGCAATGGTACCGGATGTCGATATTACGCTTCTCGAAGCGGGAGACCAGATTCTCAACACGTTTGACGCCGCACTGAGCGAGTATACAGTAAAGAATTTTCAGCGTCAAAAAATTTCGGTCCGGTTGCAATCTCAGGTTGCTAAAGTCGAAGAGAAAGAATTGATCCTGAAGGACGGCTCACACGTGCCGTACGGATTGCTTGTTTGGTCGACCGGAAATACGCAAACGCCATTGATCAAATCTCTACCGTTTGAAAAAGATCGTGCTTCGCGGTTGGTCACCGATGAATATTTCCATCTGAAAGGATTCCACCACATCTACGCGTTCGGCGATTGCGCCACGATTGAAGGTGAAGCGCTCCCCGCGACATCGCAGGTGGCACAGCAGGAAGGGTATTACCTCGCACGATCATTGAATGCGCTCGCAAAGAACAAGCCGGTTCGTCCGTTCCGATATAAACATTACGGCATGCTCGCGTACATCGGCAGCAACAAAGCGCTCGCAGATCTTCCGCAGGTAAAGGGAAAAGGTTTTTCCACATGGCTATTCTGGCGTTCCGCATACCTGACAAAACTTGTTCGATGGAAAAATAAAATACTGGTCATCTTCGACTGGACAAAAGCATTCATCTTCGGGCGCGATGCAAGTCGATTTTGAACATATCAAACGTCGCCTTGCATTTCATACACCGGTACGCATCGCCGATTCTTCTTCCCGGCACGCGTGCGTTCTTGTGTCGTTGGTATTACTTGAAAAATCGCTTCACCTTCTTCTCACAAAACGAACGGACCGGGTGGAGCATCATAAAGGACAAATATCTTTTCCCGGCGGTGTGGTTGATGAAGGTGATGAATCTCCTCAGCATACGGCACTGCGTGAACTGGAAGAAGAACTCGGCATTCCTTCGTCATCGGTTTCGATCATCGGGCAACTGGATGATTTTCAAATCCCGACCGGATTTATTGTTACACCCATTGTCGGATTTATCGATCATTCGATCGATGTACTCATGAGGAATGATGAAGTAGATGAAATACTTCTCATTCCGTTTGAAAAATTCTTCGATCCGTCACTGCGAAGACTGGAAACACTTTTATTGAAAGGAGCGATGCGTCAGGTCTATTTTTACGACGTGTGGAAGGAACCTGTGTGGGGCGCAACGGCGCATATCATAAAACAATTCACAGACCGCGTGGCTCACTAAAGCGTCTGCAAAGAAGAAAAATAATTCCTATCTTTGTTGTTAATGGAACCTGCTGCAATTTCAATACAGAATCTCGTGAAAGAGTATCAACGGAACGGCAAGGAAACACTCCGTGCCGTCGACGGCATTTCTTTTGAAGTCCGAAAAGGACAGATCTTCGGTCTGCTCGGTCCAAACGGTGCGGGGAAATCCACGACAATAAAAATTCTGACGACGCTCATTCAGCCGACATCGGGTACGGCATTTGTCAACGGATTCGACGTCGTCAAACAATCGATCGATGTGCGAAAGAATATCTGCATCGTCATTCAGGAAAATGCGGTCGATACCTACCTGACGGTGAAAAGCAATTTCCTGACATTCGGAAAATTTCACGGACTGACACGAAAAGAGACCGAGACACGCTCCGGGCGCGTCATTGAATTGTTCGGGTTGAAAGATGTGCTCAATCAGCGCGCCATGGACCTGAGCGGCGGCATGAAACGCCGCGTGCAGGTGGCGAAGATGTTCATCGTCGATAAGCCGATCGTCTTTCTCGATGAAGCAACGACGGGAATGGATACGTTCAACAAACGGGCGACGATCGCCGCGATCAAAGAGGAATCGAAACAGGGAAGAACGATCGTGCTGACAACCCACATGCTGGATGAAGCGGAAGAGCTGTGCGACGCCATCGCGATCATCAACCACGGCAAGATCGTTGCCAGCGGCACAACGGGTGAAGTAAAGAAAATGGGACTGGAGATGTTCTATCTTTCGTTGAAAGTGAAAGAGATGACGAAAGAACTGGAAGAAGAGCTCAAACAGCATCAGCCGGTGAAGATGGAGACGAAAGAGAGCGATATTGAGTTGACGATCCGCGATCACGATACAGCGCTGAAAATTCTGTCGATACTGCATTCACGCGGATTGCTGCTGAATTTTGAAATGTCTTCCGCTTCGCTTGAAGATGTCTTTGTTGCGCTGCTTGACCGATCTGTGACAGAAACATGATATAAACATAGTCATACTGGGCAAGATGCTGTCGTCAGACGTGATTGTCGCATTAATGGTGGTTCATCCTTCGACGCGCTCATAAAGAACATTCGCTTGCTCAGGATGACTTTCGTAGTGCAGCATCTCGTCGAAGGGTGAGATTCAAAAATTAAATAGACGAGACTTTTATTTTTACAATCGGTCGGTAATTATTATGAATCAAATCCTTGCCGTACTGTATCGCGACTCGTTGATCAGGTTGACCAGTTTGACATGGTTCTTCTTCGATCTTGCCGTTCCTCTTCTCTATTTATTGATGTTCGGCGTCGGCTTTGATAAAGCGGTGGGGATGGGGATCATGACGTCGGGAATCGCGGTGAGTTACAACGAATTCTTCCTCGCCGGCGTGCTGGCAATGTCCTGCTTCGGTAGCGCGATCAATCAGGCGTACGGATTTTTCCATGACCGCGAGACGGGGATCTTTTACGAATTCCTCACCTATCCGATGACGCGCGGACAATACCTGTTGGGCAAAGTGATCTTCCAATGCCTGATGTCGGTCGTGCAGGCGGTGCTGACATTGATTGCAGCTGTTGTTTTGCTGCATGTACCGGTCAGGATAGACTTTCTTCCCTTCACAATCGTCGCCGTTGTGGTTGGGATCGCAGGATGGTTCTTTGCTCTTTCGATCTTTGCGTTTCGCATTCACCGCAACGACACCTTCAATACATTCATCAACGTGCTGTACTTTGTGTTGATGTTTGTCAGCAGCATGTTCTATCCGCTGGATGCGGTTCCGGTCTGGTTGAAATATGCGGCGTATCTCAATCCTGTCACCTGGCACACAGATGTCCTGCGGTATTGTACAATCGGCATCGGCGATCCCTCCATCGTAATAATGGAATCAATCGGATTCGTTCTGTTTCTTTTTGCCGGATTTTATTTTGCGGTGCGGACGTTGAAGAAAGCGGTGTAAGGTTCAATCATTTATCCCCCGTACAATTCCCTCGACCCCACTTTTAATCCCATCGCTTTCAAGTACATGAAGAGTTCCGCTTTGTGGTTTAAGTGATGTGAGACCGCAAAGAGGGCATACCGCCATTTCTCCTGCGGACCGAATTGCGGCGTGTTAACCATCGCGGTCCTGAATTCCTCCTCCGGCATCGTGCGGAACGTTTCAAAGAATTCATGGGATGTTTCTTTATAGAGTGCGACCGCTTCGTCAACTGTTGAGGATTGTTCTCTGCGGTTCGCGAGGAAAATATGGCGGAGACTCGGCAATGCCCAATCGTTGTTCCTTATCCCGTTGGCATTGAACCGGAGCGATCCCCCCATGTGGTGCATCAACTGCCCGCAGGTGAATGACCCTTCAGTCAATTTCCAATCAATCTTATCGGCAGGAACCATTTGGAACATTGGAATTGTCGGTGCGAGCATCTGCTCAGCGTACGAAACGAACTGGAGTGGTGTCATGCTTATCCTTCAAATTCTGAATTGATATAGATTTGACCATTGATGAGACGTATGTTCAGCACGTTCGGTCTGCAGCAGACGGAACAGTCTTCTGTTACCGTTTGTACATCGCCCCCTTCGGGTTCTACAAAAATTTCGTTTCCCTCACCGCAATATGCGCAATAATACGTCCCTGTAAAATCCATGGAACAAAATAGGAAAGGAGGCGTCGAAAAACCAGAATTACGTCTTGAAACCATCCGATTGCTGAGAGCAATCGGATGGTTTTGATAGAGCCTGTCATCCAAAAACGTTGCTTGTCTTCCCTAATTTCTGTATTTTCTTATACTTACAAGGAATTTTCATTATCCACAATCTTATTGTATCACTCTCAAGGAGGTTTGCAGTATGCGTTTGAACAGGTTTTTCAGAATCGTTATAACAGCAAGTTTCACGATCGGTATGACCGGGTGCGGTGGTGCGTATGTTGCCGATATTGCCGGCGATAAAATTACCGTCGAAGAGTTCGAGCAGGTGTACGCAAAGAACAACGGGGGCTGGGAAGCGGCATCAAAAACATCCGTTGACGACAAGCAAAAGTTTCTGGATCTCTATGTAAAATTCCGGTTGAAAGTAAAAGAAGCGTACGCAAAGGGATACGACAAGGATCCTGAACTGCGCAGGGAGTTGGCTGACTACAGAAAGAATCTTGCTGTCTCGTACATGCTTGAACAAGAGATCACCAAACCGGCATTGGAGCAGATGTATCAACGAAAATTAAAAGAGATCCGTGCCAGTCACATCATGTTCCGGTTATCCGAAGCTTCCTCTCCCGAGGATACAGCAAAGGCATATGCAAAGGCACTCGCCGTTATCGACTCCTTGAAGAAAGGTGTTCCGTTCGAATCGTTAGCGAGCAACAATTCGGAAGATCCATCTGTGCAATACAACAAAGGAGACCTGTATTACTTCTCCGTTGGCGCAATGGTGCCGCAGTTTGAAGATGCAGTGTACTCATTGAAGGTCGGCGAATATTCACAGCTGCCGGTGCGAACACAGTTCGGTTATCATATTCTCAAAGTAGCGGACATCCAGTCGAACCAGGGTTCCGTTCGTGTGGGACATATTATGAAGCGTCTCTCTCCCGATGCGAGTGCCGAGGATTCCACGAAAGCGGCAAATGAATTGCTGGCAATGCGTGACTCGATCCTCAAAGGAGGGGACTTTGCGGAGTTTGCACGTACCGGCTCCGATGATACGTTCAGCGGTCAACGCGGCGGCGATCTCGGATTCATTGAACGTGGACGCACTGTCCGTGAATTTGACGAAGCGATGTATGCTCTCAAAGACGGCGAACTCTCGGGCATTGTGAAAACGCAATTCGGCCTTCACCTTGTGAAACGTTTCGAAACACAGGGAATAAAACCGTATAAGGAACTTGAGCAACAGTTGAAAACTCAGTACCAATCGTACCGTTTTCAGTACGATTACGACAGGATGATCGACAAGATCAAAAAAATGTACGCTTTCACTGCCAACGACGGTGTCATACCATTCGTTCTCGGCATTGTTGATTCCGCCAAGACATTCGGCGATGCAACATGGGATAGTGTGCTTGCTCCTGCACATAAACAGCAAGTTGTGTTCACATATGGAAACCAAAATGTCACATTGGGTGATTTTATTTCCCTGACACGTATGAATCCGGAATTCCAGACGATGATCGTGGGATATACGGGCAGTTTTGCAACGGTCCTTAAAAAGATCGGTATCAATCTTGTCGCGGAATATCATGCACAACAATTGGAGAACAAATTCCCCGATTTTGCCCGCACAATGAAAGAGTACGAAGAAGGGATCCTGTTATTCAAAGCAGAACAGGAACATGTATGGAACAATGTTGTCCTTTCCGATTCATCGTTGAGATTGTACCACGCACGGCATAGTGCAAATTACAAATGGCCGGATCGTGTCAGCTTCCAGGAGATCTTTGTTCCGACCGACAGCATCGCGAAATTGGTGCAGAAAGCAATCACCGGATACACGATCGATTCGCTCGTCACGCAAAAACCGAAAGGAAGAAGCAAAAAGCTCGTGTATGACACGCTCAAAATCGCCGTTGCACCCATCTCGTTCGATTCCGCAGCTGTTGTCTACAGCAAACGCAGCAACCTGACGGAACAACACGGCGTGTGGAATTTGCAACCGGTCACAACGAATGCATTGACACAACGCGCATGGATCATCGAGACAAAGGACAGTCTGACGTATTCGCCCTACGAGAGCGGTTTCTCCTTCATCAAAGTGCTCCAAAAAGATCCTGCGCGGGAGAAGACATTTGAAGAGGCGCAATCCGAAGTCTCGGGTGCATTCCAGGAATATGAGACAAAACGACTCGGCGATGAATGGTACGAATCATTAAAGAAAAAGTATCCGGTAACATTGAATGGAGAGGGATTGAAAGTGACATTTTCAGCACCCGCTGCTTCCGCTGCTCACCAATCTCAGTAAATGAGCCGTTCCAGCAACATAAAGGAAAGCGTGATGAAACGCTTTCCTTTCTTTTTTCTCTGCACCGCGTGCATGATCATGTACGGCTGCGGAGAACAGCAGCCGCAGGGACGTGTGGTTGCGCGTGTGAACGATCAGGTGCTGACGCTTGAGATGATACGGGCGCAGAGCGATACCTCACGGAAGCCAAGCGATGAGGAGATGAAACAGTTCGTCAACCGATGGGTAACCAATGAACTTCTCTTCCAGGAAGCGCGCCAAAAGGGATACGATGCCTCCGAGCAAATTCGACAGAAAGTAGCCGAAGCGCATAAGCAACTCTCTATCGCTGAACTCCTTGAAAACGAAGTGTATGCGCTTGCTGAAAAGAGCATCACCTCCGATGAAGTGACGTCATATTATCAAACTCACCCGGGAGAATTTACGGCGAATGAGGATCTCATTCGTCTTACGGTAGCAGTCTTTAACCGTAACGACGTTGCAACGCAGTTCCGGGCAATCGCTTTGGGTCCGCAAGGTTGGGTGGAGGCGGTCGCAGCGTTTCGTTCTGACTTGACCAAAGGGATGATCTCCTATGCCGATTCGCTCTTTTATTCCCAATCGACATTGTATCCTGCGGAACTCTGGAAGGTCGCTGCGATCCTCGGATATCATGAAGTATCGTTTCCCGTAAAAACAAGCGCTGGATTTTTTGTGATCCGCCAGCTCGGTCAATATAAAAAGGGGACGACGGTGCCGCTCTCGTACGTGGAAGAGGAGATACGCCAACGGCTTGCAATGGAACGGCGCCAAGAGCGATACCAGGAGTTCATTCAACAATTACGAAACAAACATACTGTTCAGTTCATGTTTTCACAGACAGATTCAACCGCGTTTGGAGGCGAATAGCTTATGAGGACGATACGAAATTCATTTCTGACGATCATTATTGTTTTATTCTCTGCATCGGCACAAACTTCGCTCGATAAGATCGTCGCCATTGTCGACCGCGAAGTGATCACCCTTTCGGATCTTAATTTTACCATACAGCAAGTCGCACTGCAAAACAGAATGGATCCGACCTCTCTTGCTTTGCGCGACCAGGTGCTTGACGGAATGATCAACGACAAACTTGTGCTTGCACAGGCGATCGAAGACAGTATCATCGTTACCGATGAAGAAGTGACGGAACGGCTCGAACAACAAATTCAACGCCTCACGTATCAGGCGGGGGGACAGGAACAGCTGGAAAAAATTTACGGGATGAGCATCAACCGGATGAAACGCGAGTTCCAATTCCGTGAAATGATCCGCAAACAGATGCTTGTTCAGAAAATACAACAGCAGCGCCAGATGCAGCTGACCGTTTCGCGGCGCGAAGTGGAAGAGTTTTATGCGACATACAAAGACAGCATCCCGAAAGTACCGACGGAATTCGAATTGAGTCACATCTATATCGAACCGAAACCGGATTCATCCGTTCTGCAATCCCTGTACGCCAAAGCATTGAAGATCGCCGACAGTATCAAAGCCGGGGGTGATTTCGCGGATTTCGCAAAACGGTATTCGTCCGACGGATCGGCATCGAACGGGGGGGATCTCGGGTTTGCACGCCGCGGATCATTCGTAAAGGAATTTGAGGAGATCGCATTCGTGCTGCGTGAGAATGAAATCTCGAAACCTGTGCGGACGCAGTTCGGATATCATGTGATCCAATTGGTGGAACGGCGGGGGGATGCCGTGCGCACACGGCACATCCTTTTTCCGATCGAAATGTCCAAAGCGAACGACGACACCGCCGTGGCTCAATTGACGAGAATACGTGCCTCCGTTCTTGCCGGAGAAAATTTTGGCGTGCTGGCGCGGAGATATTCAGAAGACAACGACACGAAAGATGTCGGTGGAGATCTGGGAAGAGTGGCGGTCGATCAGTTGGATCCCGCATACTCCGATTTTGTCACGTCGGCAAAAGCGGGAGACATCAGCGAACCGCGCAAGATTCCGGTGGCAAATAAATACGGATATCACATTATCTTTGTCCGCTCCATCACGCCGGAACATTCCATCAATTTGAATGATGACTACAAACGCCTCGAACAGCTGGCGCTCCAATTCAAACTCGGGAATAACTATCAGGTATGGGTCGAGGATCTGAGGAAGACCATCTACTGGGAAAAGAAATTGTAACTCAATCCGATTTTTTTTATATTAACTCAAGTTTTGGACTACTTAACATGAAGGGATACAATGGCACAACATAAATCTGCGCAAAAGAGAATCCGCTCTACGGCACGGCGAGCGAAGAAAAATACGGAACAGCAGTCTGCAATGAAGACGATGATCAAAAAGGTCCGTTCCATTACGGACAAAAAGACTGCGGAAGCGGTATTAAAAGAGACTGTGTCGCTGCTGGATAAGCTTGCCGGCAAGCGGGTGATCCATCCGAATAAAGCGTCGAATCAAAAATCGAAATTGACGAGGATCGTGAACGCGTTGAAGTAACATGTTCGATGACGACATTAAAAAAGGCGACCTCGGGTCGCCTTTTTTATTTTAGATCAATCCATCCTTTTCCATCTGATTGCGCTGCAGTTCCTGGATCCTTTTCTGAAATTCCGGAGCCTTTGCCGGCTGGGAGAACATCAATATTTCGTATGCCTGTATCGCCGCATTATATTCCCCCTGCGATGCATAGATCTCCGCCAGGGTCGGCGTTACCATATCGGATTCATACTGCTGTGATTCCTCGCTTGCCGGCGTTGGCGCTTGGTAATTCTCAGACGGAACTATCCGTTCGGCATTCTGCAGTTTTTCGGCAAGTTCGTCTATCGTTGAAGAGGGAGCAGAAAATTCTTCGGTTGAAGATTGTTCACCGGTCATCTCAGCGAAGAGTTGTGCCTGTTCGGGCGATGAGAAAACAACTTCCGGACAACTGATCCGGTTGAGCCAGGTTCATCAGGAACAAATTCCCTTTGCAATTGCGCTTGAGGCAGGGCTCCCCCCAGATATTCATCCAACGTGCTGACAGGACCAGCATTTGGTTGTGATTGATTCTGTGCAATGTACTCATCAAATGTAGGGAATGCCTGTTCCGACGATGCTGCAACCGGTTGCTGATCGGATACCGCGGCAGTATCAATCTCCTCTGCCGATTGCGTGAATCCCATCTCTTCCGCTGTCGGTGATTCAAATTGCGGTTCTGAAGATTGTTGAACGGTCACTGCTTCCGTCTGCAACGGTTGTTCATCCTGAACTTGTTCTGCAGGCTGTTGTTGTTCGGGTGACGGAGCAAAGTAGTTTTCATCGGTCATGCGCGTCGATTCATCCGGCTTATCCGGTACCGAGGTAATAAGTTTTTCGATGGCATGATTGAACGGGGCGAGCTCATGCGCGCGTTCAAATGCTGCGCGTGCTTTCGAATATTCTTTCAGGACAAGGTGCGTTTTTCCCAACGCAATATAACCTGCATAGTATTGCGGGTGCACTTTGATCCCTTCTTCACATAGATTTAATGCTTCAACTGTTTGATCCTTTGCTGCAAACAGATCTGCAAGCCGGGCAAACAAAGGTGAGTGCGGATTTTCGGATAGTTTCTGTGTCAGAAACTCAATATCGAATTC
Organism: Ignavibacteriales bacterium; assembly: GCA_016182545.1. GTDB lineage: Bacteria > Bacteroidota > Ignavibacteria > UBA10030 > UBA8401 > SpSt-333. The sequence continues at coordinate 1,193 of JACPGG010000056.1, read as the reverse complement.
TGTTGTGTCCATGTCGATGAGGATGTGTTGACGGTAAAATAGGAGAGTTCGTATTGAATTGCAAGGAAGGTTTGATATATTTGGATGAATATATTCAAAATATAATGAAAAGAACATACTATGAGTTGGATTCTTGGCGTCGTCGGTGAAAATATTAACGATACAGTTAAAAATAAGATACAATCGCTGCACCACAATGCACTGTTCACTGCGGGAATTCATGGGAAGTTCTTCGTTGTAGCCGGTGGAAACAGTCAGACACTGCACTCAATTCAAAATAACCAAACAACGGTTCTTGTCGCGGGTTTAGGTCTTCGCCGAACAGATCAATCAACTGATATTCTCACTACTGGGCAGTGGGAAATATTACTTCAACAAGAAAAACCAAATATTGCTGCACTCAATGGTCATTTTATCGCTATCCGATATAGAAATAATATCCTTGAATGTTTTTCTGATCGAGTCGGTTTACGAACACTGTATTTTGGACATGCTGAATTCGGATGGATTTTCAGCACAAAATTATCATGGGTATCCCAGCATAGTTCACGCACCTCCATTGATTGGAAAATTTTTGGCTCCAAATGGTTGTGCGTACAGCAATTCACCCACGAAAGTCCGGTGCTGACGATACGCAAACTGCCACCAAACGGATCTGCACGAATCGAAAAAAATGAGTTGACGATTGATTCGACGCCGTGGATTTTTGTTAAACCGAATGTTGCAACAAAAAAAAATGCAGTCGATATTTTGAAATCATTGCTTGATGTCAATGAGCGAAATCTCAATCTCGGCATGTCGGGCGGTTTGGATTCGAGGGTACTCTTTTCATTGTTGTCATCGGGCAAAAAAAACTTCACAACATACGCTTTCGGCAGACAGGACAATCCGGATGTTGCATATGCCCGGATGATCAGCGAACACGGGGATATCCCCTTCAGAGAACTATCAGGAAAATTCCCTTCAGCCGAAGAATGCTGGACTCTAATGCATGACTATGTTTTACAATCGAATCTTGCCGAAGGTGCTGCGACATCCGTACGACTGCGTCATTATCCGGAGCTGCGGAATGCACACTCGCTGATGATTGACGGCGGGAATGGTGAAATTGCACGACGTCAGTTTCTGCAGCGTCTGTTGATAAGCGCAAGAAACGATATCTTTCATCTGCGGGCAAACCGATTATATGGACA
>JACPGG010000062.1:1155-28506 GCA_016182545.1 Ignavibacteriales bacterium | reverse complement strand
TTATTTTAGTCGTCTCAAAGAACATTATCGTTACCATCGTGGACTTGCTGTCCACCATCGTGACGCTTACTTCAGGTGGTTTTTTTACTTAGTCCCTGGTAAAATCAGCAACACTAAATGATTATTATACCCATCCTGAGCGAAGCCAAATTTTTTACAATTCGCTGAGTCGATGGATCCTTCGACTCGTTCCGCATAAAGCGCGGAACTTCCGCCAAAAAAATGGCGGACAGGCGCTCAGGGTGACCAGAGGTTGAGTTCGGGGAATCGAAAAGTATACAGCGACCCCCTCTGTATCTCCCCCTTGAAAAGGGGGGAGAAAAATGCACCGTGTCATTGCGAGTTCCGACGCGGTTCGTCGGGACGTGGCAATCTGGTAGTGGCGCAGGAAGATTTAAAAAACTGTTCATCCCGAGCGAAGCCAAATTTTTTACAATTCGCTGAGTCGAGGGAAAGTTCGATCTGCTCCGAACAACATGACACACTATTTAGGATAGCCACTATGAAACAATTCCTTCTTATATCTTTGACGACAACGTGTTTTCTCTTTGCCCAAGAGAAACCCTCATGGATCGATGCGCCTCAGGACAAATACCCTTCATCGCACTATTTGACCGCGATCGGAACAGGCGATACGCGCAAAGCAGCGGAGAATTCCGCTGCAGCCAGTCTCTCGCAGATCTTTCAATCGACGATCAAAGCCGAACAGACAGTGAACGAGCGTTACAAGGAACTCTTCACCGCACCGAATCAGTCCACCTTTGAAGGACAATCGGATGTTACGAAGAATATCACGATCTCCACCGATCAAACGCTGTATAATGTTCAGTACGGCGACAGTTATACCGATAATCTTGGCAAGATCTATGTGCTTGCATCGCTTGAGCGGCGTCCGACCGCTGAGATTTACAAAAAGAAAATGGAAGAGAACGAAACGCAAATGCTGCGATACATCAAGCAGTATGATGCGCCAAAAGATCCGGTCGCGCGGTATGCTGGCATCAATGCGGCGTCCGTCTTCAGCAGTATGAACGAAATGTTAAAGTCACAATTGCTCATCATCATGCCGGGAGAGGCGTACGCGCCAACGTCGGGGTATGATGCGGTGAAAGTTCAGCAGATGTTGAATGGCGCGCGAAAGGATCTCCCCTTTTCCATCGCTCTCACCGGCGATAGCGATGGACGAGTGGTTGCGATCGTGAAAGAGATGCTCTCGGAGATGGGATTTGTTACGGTAGAGAAGGGGGCGATTTCGATCAGCGGCGACGTGAGTTTCCAGGAACTCGATCTGAAACGTCCGGAAAAATATGTTCGGTGGAGTTACAAGTTCTCCGTTGTCGATCCGTCCGGCGCGTCGATCGTATCGCTGAATGAGAACGGAAGAGAAGGTCACGTAACGTATGATGAAGCGGTCAATCGTTCGTTGAGGACCATGAAGCAGAAGATCAAAACTAACTTCGGGAGAGAGATCAACAAATATTTTGATAAGATGGTGAAGAAATAAGTTTGTAGCATTTCAAAATTACAAGATATTCAAGATCATCAAGATTGATCATTTGGAAATCTAGTTTCCAGAATCCAGTATCCAGTATCCAGCATCCAGCAACCAGTATCCAGCATCCAGTATCACCCCCCATCTACGTCAACTACTCACATACTCAACTACTCACCGGCTCTCTTCAGTAATTCAACTACCTTCGCCTCGATCAAATCCCTCACCTTTCTGAATTCTTCCCTCTCCAAATTTTTAGGATCGGGAATGTCCCAATCGATATGTTCTTTTGCAGGAATCCAGGGGCATTCATCCCCGCACCCCATCGTGACAACATATTCGTACGGACCGGCGGGAATATCTTCCAGCGATTTTGAAGTGTGCACGGAAAGATCGTAGTTCAATTCCTTCATCGCTTCTATCGCTTTGGGATTCACTTTCCCCGACGGACGTGAGCCGGCACTGTATGCCTCGATGTTCTTTCCATGAATACGGGCGAATGCCTGAGCCATCTGGCTGCGGTTTGAGTTTTCGATGCAGACGAAAAGGAGTTTCTTCATATCATGTGAATGTAGAATAACAATGAATTCCTAAACGCGCAATGATTCTATTGTTACCAAATTGTAAAATTTGCAGCAGTAATAAGATTCGCAATCGGACAAGGAGTTAACGGCATCAGTTGAGTTCCGGGGTTTTCGAAGAGAGTGTCGGAACAATCATTTGAAAAATCTGAACAACTCGTGAGTTAGTCATGGTGCGTGAAGTTGAACCATGATTCTGCTGAAACAGTCACACTTCGACTCCCCTAAGTGTGACCGTTCGTCTACATTAACAATTCTTAGTCGTGGGGTCTTTTGGATGCCCGCTTAAAATCCGCGGGGATGACGAACGCAGATATAATGTCATTCCCGAATGTTTCTATCGGGAATCTGTCCATGATTGTATCATTAATATTTTAAAACCACATTACCCAATTTTTCAGATGTTTCCATCCATGACGTTATTTCCCAATGGCAAAGATAGCATCTTCACGTTTGTCTTCGGTCAGAAACACGGTGGCAAGTTTTGTGACGAGAAAGATGTTCGAAATACTTTTGTTGACGTTGCAGAGGATCATTTTGCCGTTCCGTTTTGCGTACGACACATGCGCAACGGTCAGCACGCCGATCGCCGAAGAGTTGAGATAGGTAACATCACCCAGGTCTATGATCAGTTTTGTATTCCCCTGGTTCTGCAATGAATTGATCGCCTCTTTTAATTCGTCGGTTTCATTCCCGCCTATCAGTGATCCCTTCGGCTCCAAAACTACAACCTTGCCGTCATCAATGGATGAAGATTTAATAGCCATAGATTCCCCCTGATTTTGTTGAATTATTTTACACTCTGTCCTCGCTCAAGGTAGAAATTCTCCGGGCAAAAACAAATATTTATTTTTAAGACAAAATTGTCTTTGAATATAAAAGTAAATGAGTTACTTTTTTGCACTTTCCATGCAAGATCACTCTAGGGGGACACACTGACTACATCTCATCCTGCAGATGCACTACAAGATGAAGTGCGCCGGTTACGGCGTGCGGTGGAAGAACTATCCATCCTCAACGACATCGCCCGTGCGATCAGTGCTTCACTCAACGCCGAAGAGATCATGCAAACGTTGATCCGCAAATCGATCCGTGCCGTTAATGCCGAGCAGGGTGTCATCACATTGGTGGAAGAAGAGCAGAAATCAATGAAGACGTTGATCCGCACGATGGTCAGTTCCGCGGGCGCCCCTGCATTTCACATGCACCAGGCGTTGATCGGGTGGATGCATCTGAACAAAAAACCGTTGACGGTCGACGATCCGGCGAACGATGCGCGATTCAGGGGCGTACAGTGGGACGGCAATATCAAGACACTGTTATGCGTACCGTTGATCGTGAAATCCGAACTGCGCGGCGTGCTGACGGTGTACAATAAAAAAGATGAACAACCGTTCACCACGGAAGACCAGCGGCTCCTGGCGATCATCTCCGCACAATCGGCGCAGGTGGTTGAGAATGCGCGGTTGATCGAAGAGGAAAAATTGTTCATCAAGATGCAGCAGGAGGTTGGACTCGCGGCAAAGATTCAGCGCGACCTGTTGCCCCGCAGCAATCCGGGACTGCACGGCTACGACATCTTTGCACGCACCATCGCGGCACAATCTATCGGCGGCGACTATTTTGATTTCATTCCGATGCGCGACGGACGTATGGCGCTCTGTCTCGGCGACGTGTCCGGCAAGGGACTTCCCGCCTCGCTCCTCATGGCAAATCTTCAGGCAACACTGCGCGGACAAACGCTCGTATCGCAGCAGCCTTCCGAATGCATTCTCCGCTCCAACAAGTTATTGTTCGAAAGCACCAGCCCCGAAAAATTCGCGACGCTGTTCTACGGTGTGATCGATATTAAACATCACAGCATCCATTACTCCAATGCAGGTCACGACTGGCCCTTCCTGATCTCGAAAGAAAATTCGATCCAACGGTTGAAGACGGGAGGATTGATGATCGGACTGATTGAACAGGCGGCATATCAGGATGAAGAAGTGCCGATCCAACTCGGTGATGTTCTGGTGATCCAATCGGACGGCGTCAGCGAAGCGATGAACAGCAACAACGAGCAATTCGGCGAAGAACGCCTTCAAAAACTCCTCCTCGACAACAAAGATCGCACAGCTGAAGAAATTATCGATATCACGATCAAAGAAGTACGACAACATGCCGGCGCACATCCTCAATCGGATGACATCACGATGATGGTGGTAAAACGAGTGTTGTAGGTGCAACGATCCATTGTTCACGAACGGGGAGGGATACTCTATGTTTCTTCGCATGGTTTCGGTGGGCATTCGGGCAGAACACGCATTAAAAATTGCGGAAGAGTATGACAGGAATGTCGTTACGGCGTTGCGTACTCAACCCGGATGCAGTTTTGCATCCCTTCTCCAAAACATCAATGACACAACAGATTGCATTTCACTGACGATCTGGAACACGAAGAGCGATGCCGATGAATATGAAAAGAGCGGTGTCTTCAAGCGTCTTGTCGAATCGCTCAGGACGTTCTATGAAGAATCGAACGAATGGGAATTGAAACTTACCGACGATCTCTCCATCGACTACACTCCCGTGCAGATCGATCCGACGGTGAAAGGATATGATGATGCAGACACGGAAAAAAAATACATCCGGAAATTCAATATCACGCCGTACGCCGCAACCGTCATTACTCTATCGGTGCAGCCGGATAAGACCCAGGATTTTCAGGATATTTTCGTTACCAAAGTGATACCGAAATTCACCGAGCACAAAGGGTTCATCCATATCATCCTCCTCAGAAAAAGCAATGAATTCAATATCATCTCGTTCTGGGATGAAACGATCGATTTCAATGCCTCATTCAATGACCAGGTACTGAGGTCATTGACACGAAGTATTTTTGAGATGCTTCCATCATCTGTGCAATGGCAGGTCTCGCATAAGTCATCAAAAGCCAGTTTTGCGTCCAGTGAAGAAATAACTGCGTCGGTGTATCGGTGTCTTACAGGCGAATGGTTTTCGAAATAAACAGGGGGAAATGTATGCTTGGTAAAATAATTTTGCACTATAAGTTAATTGAGGATCCTGCTGCTTTGTAGCAGGAGCGGGGAGAATTGAATTATGATTGGACAATCAATTTTACAATACAAGATCCTTGAGAAGGTAGGCGAGGGGGGCATGGGCGTTGTCTATAAAGCTCAGGACACCAAACTCGATCGTTTCGTCGCACTCAAATTTCTGACGAAGAATGTCGGTGCGTCGGAATCGGACCGTCAACGGTTTATGCAGGAGGCGAAAGCGGCGGCAACGCTCAACCATCCGAACATCTGCACGATCTACGATGTAGCGGAGCATGAAGGGCAACTGTTCATCGCGATGGAATTCATCGACGGCGAAACGCTCCGTGACAGGAAGAACAATATCTCTTTCAAACAATCGATCGATATCGGCATTCAGGTAGCAGAAGCATTGGCTGCCGCTCATGACAAAGGGATCGTGCATCGAGACATCAAACCGGAAAATGTGATGCTGCGGAAAGACGGGCTTGTGCAGATCATGGATTTTGGTCTGGCTAAGCTGCAGGGTGTTTCACGATTGACGAGAGAAGGGAACACGGTCGGAACGATGGGATACATGTCCCCTGAGCAGGTGCAGGGATTCAATGTCGATCATCGCACGGACATTTTTTCTTTCGGTGTTCTATTGTACGAACTCCTTTCAGGACAGTCGCCGTTCAAGGGGATGCATGAGACGGCGATCATTTACGAAATTGTCAATGTCGATCCTGAACCAATTTCGATTGTCAAACCGGATTTACCTCCCGATCTTGATGCAATTTTGCTGGAATGTCTTGCAAAAGAACCGGATGAGCGGTACCAATCTGCGAAGGAGATCGTCAAAGACCTGCGGAAATTAAAACGTGAATCGAGCAGGCAAACAGCGAGCAGGATCCTTGCGGTGCGGAAAAGCCAGATCGCATCAGGTTCACGGATGGCACCGCAGACGACCGAGTATGAAACAATTCCGCAGAAGAAATCTCTGGCGTTCGATACATGGAAGATAGGCGCGGGTCTGTCCACTCTGTTGTTGATCGTCTCCGTTGTATGGTATTTCTTGTACGGTACAACGGAACCGGAACTGATCCGTTTATCATTTGAAGCGCCGGGCGGAAACATTTTCAATTCCACGAACGGCGGACATCTGGAAATTTCTCCCGACGGAACAATGGTAGCATTCGTTGCAGGTGATTCTCTCGGAAGAGATCATCTCTGGGTTCGTCCGCTCGATTCTCCCGCTCCGTTGCAAATTCCGGGAACGGAGAATGCCTACTATCCATTCTGGTCGTACGACAGCAAAATGATCGGGTACTTTGCCGACGGAAAATTGAAAAAAGTCGATGCGAAAGGGGGACCATCGTTCACAATTTGCGATGCACCGAGCGGAAGAGGCGGGACATGGAACAGCGAGGGTGTGATAGTCTTTGCCCCAAACAGCGGCGGTCCGTTGCATCAGGTCTCCGCTGCCGGCGGCACCTCCAAACAATTGACGGTGCTTGATTCGACCGAGTTCGAAGTGAACCACCGATGGCCCTTTTTCCTGCCCGACGGAGATCATTTCTTTTACAGCGTTCAAACAAGCAAACCGTCCCTTGAAGATGATGCCGACCATATCAGGATCACTTCGCTCAGCGGCGGAACGAATACGATCGTCATCCGTGCCTCAAGCAATGTGTCGTACAATGAAGGGTGGGTGATGTACTACAAGCAGAATACGTTGTTGGCGCAGCGATTCGACGAGGGATCGTTGACATTGGCGGGAGAGCCGATACCGGTCATTGAAAATGTCCTGTATTCCCGTGTGCGCAGTAAAGGGACCTTTTCACAGTCACGCTCAAATCGCCTTTCATACCTCAGCACCTCCAAATCCGATCAAGAAATGGTGATTTATAATTCAAGCGGCGTGATTCAGCACAGGATGAAGTCAAAAGTATCGGAGACGTACGCCACATTCTCGCGTGATGAAAAATATATTGCGACGGATGCGCTGGATGAATCAGCAAAGAACACCGATCTCTGGATCCACGATATTCAACGGATGAGCGACACCAGGCTGACGTTCGATAAGGGGACGGAGATCGTTCCCGAATGGTCGCCGGACGGGAAAAAGATTTATTTTAGTTCCAATCGTTCCGGCGTCTTCTCCGTGTATGCAAAGAACAGCAACGGTACGGGGGACGATCAATTGGTCTACTCCCAACAATCGCATTCGTACGTTACGGATGTCTCCGCGGATGGAAATAAAATTCTTCTTTCCATCAATTCGCAGGGACCGCAAAAGTGGGACATCGGCATGTTCGACATCGTGCAGAAAAAGTACACACCGCTGTTGACATCCGATTTCAGCGAGTGGGTGGCGGTCTTCTCACCTGACGGAAAATGGTATGCTTATCAGTCCAATGAGACCGGCAAGTACGAAATTTATATCCGGCCCACCGACGGATCGCCGAGCAAATGGCAGGTATCGACCAATGGCGGCGCCGCACCTCAGTGGTTGAACAACGGCAAAGAAATAATGTACAATGTTGCCGATCAGCAGATCTATTCGGTGTCGGTCGCCGTTTCAGGAAACCAAATTACAGTCGGGCAGTCGAAATTATTGTTCAAGGTTGATGCCGGTTTTCAATCCGAAATACTCGGTACATCGAAAAGCGGCAAAAAGATTCTGGCGAAACGGACGTTGAACACTCAATCTTTGAAGAGTGCATCGCTCATTTTTAATTGGAAAAACTTAGTCGAGAAGAAATAATGATAGGACAAACGATTTCACATTATAAGATTTTAGAAAAACTTGGAGAAGGCGGGATGGGCGTGGTGTACAAAGCTCAAGACACCAAACTCGACCGCTTCGTTGCACTGAAATTTCTCCCGGCGCACGTGTCGAAATCCGAAGCGGAGAAATCGCGTTTCATTCAAGAGGCAAAATCTGCATCGGCATTGAATCATCCCAACGTCTGCACGATTTACGGCATTGACGAATTCGACGGTCAACAGTACATCGAAATGGAACTTGTGGAGGGCGGTACGCTCCGGGATAAGATCTCCGGTTCTCCGCAATTGAGCATCAAGCAGGTTGTCGAGTACGCGATCCAGATCGGCGAAGCGCTGCTGGAGGCACACAGCAAAGGGATCGTTCACCGCGATATCAAAGCGGAGAATATCATGGTGAACTCGAAGAACCAGATCAAGGTGATGGATTTCGGACTGGCGAAGCTGAAAGGATCGTTGAAACTGACGCGGACCTCCAGCACGATCGGCACGCTTGCATACATGTCTCCGGAACAGATACAGGGAATTGAAGCAGATGTCCGTTCGGATATTTTTTCGTACGGAGTTGTACTGTTCGAGATGACCACAGCAAAGATGCCGTTCCGCGGCGAGCATGAAGCGGCGATCATGTATTCTATTGTGAACGAAGAACCGGAAGATGCATTGAAGTTCCGCAGCGATATTCCGGGTGAATTGATTCATATTCTGAAAAAATCTTTGGAGAAGGATCCCGAAGACCGCTACCAATCGATGTCTGAGATCATCGTCGATCTGCGCCGCTTAAAGAAAGAATCGACCCGTGTGGTGCGGACACAGGAGTTTCAGCATCCGGAAGAAAGCAGATCGAATGTTTCCGCTCAGGTGCCGCAGATGCCGAAGCATTCACGGCTCTCAAAAAAATCATTGATACAAGGCGGAATCCTTGCTGCAATTCTGATAGCCGGTTTTCTGGCAAAGGATACTATTCTCTCTGCTATTGCAGGGAAGAGCGATAAAAAAATTATCGTTGTCCTTCCGTTTGAAAATCTCGGTCCCAACGATAAAGATTACTTCGTCGACGGGATGACGGACGAAGTGACGAGCAGATTGTCGGGTGTTTCGGCATTGAGTGTGATCGCCCGTTCGAGCGCCATGCAGTATAAAAACACGACAAAGACATTCAAACAGATCGGAGAAGAGTTGGGGGTGAATTATATTCTGCAGGGAACTGTCCGCTGGGATAATACCGATGGAGTGGTCCAAGTGCGTGTGAATCCGACACTAATCAAAGTCGAAGACGGAACGCAAGCATGGTCGCAATCGATGGAATCGGTCCTTTCGAACGCGTTCAAATTGCAATCCGACATCGCCAGCAGGGTTGCGGGGGCGATGGATGTGGCACTGGCAACCTCGGAGAAGAAATCGATCGAAACGTCGCTCACGGAAAATGCCGAAGCGTACGATATTTATTTACAGGCGATCGAATATTCATCACGCAGTATGTCCCAACAGGACAACGATATTGCGATCCGTTTATTGGAGCAGGCAGTAAAGATCGATCCGAATTTCGCCGCCGCGTATGCCAAGCTCGCCAAAGTACATGCGTCGTATTATTGGTTCTTCTATGACAGAACGGAGAGCCGTATTCAAAAAGCGAAGAATGCTGCGGTGAAGTCGATCGAAATTGCACCCGAACTTTCCGAATCACGTGAAGCGATGGGATGGTATTATTACCATACACGGCTGGATTATGCAAACGCGTTGAAAGAATTCGCATTGGCATTGAAGTATTCACCGAGCAATGTCGATGTCCACTACGGTATTGCCGCTGTCAAGCGCCGTCAGGGCGACATGCGCGGGTCCGTAGAATCATTCCAGAGAGCGATCGAAGCGAATCCTCGCGCAACGGATATCATCCGCCAATTGGGCGAGACGCAGACATTGCTGAGGGATTATGAGAATGCCGACAAGACACTCGAACGTTCCATCGCGATGACGCCCGATGTTGCGACAATTTATTGGGACAGGATCAGGAATGAATTGTTATGGACAGGCGATGTTGCAAGCGCGAAACGGATATTTGCCGATGCGAAACTGCTCGGGAAGAACGTCGATATGAAATATCTTCTGGAGTTCATGGAGTTTTCCCTGCAAATGTACGACGGAAATTATGACGCAGCACGCCGCGTACTGGACAAAATGCCGGCGGAAGAGATCAACAACAGTCAATTCAATTTCGGTACAACGACTCTGCTTCGTGCCGAATTGGAGAGAGTCCGGGGGAATTCCCACAGTGCAGAGAAATATTATAGGAATGCCGTCGTAGATCTCGAACGTCGGATACGTGCCGCTCCAAACGATGAGCGTCTTTATAGTGCACTTGGGATTGCCTTTGCGGGATTAGGTCGTACGGATGAAGCAATCCGTGCAGGATTAAAAGGGGTCGAACTCCTTCCGATCGAAAAAGAAGCATGGCGGGGATCGTTCCGGTTGATCGACATGGCACAGATCTACGCGGCGGTCGGTGAACAGGAAAAAGCGGTCGACCTTCTTGAAAGACTTCTCGCGTTGCCGTGTGAAATTTCTCAACACACACTCCGCTACGATCCGTCGTGGATACCGCTCAAGAATAATAAACGATTCCAGAAGTTAATTGCAGGATGAACATATGATCGGTCAAATTCCAAAATCACCCACGCCTGCCCGCCGGTCAGGCGGGAGTGAATCTCAACGAGTGGATGTGATTTTGTGAATTCCCGCTTTCAGGATTCCGCTTTAAGCGGGATTCAAAAAGCGGAACCGCCGCTTTATGGCGGGACAATTTCAAGGAAAATCTATGATAGGTTCTACTATTTCACACTATAAAATTCTCGAGAAGTTAGGAGAGGGGGGAATGGGAGTAGTCTACAAAGCCCAGGACACAACATTGGACAGGACTGTCGCGATCAAATTCTTGCCATCTCATCTTTCCGCCAACGGAGAAAATAAATCCCGGTTCCTGCAGGAAGCGAAATCAGCGGCAGCACTCAATCATCCGAATATTTTGAATGTGTATGAGATCGATGAAAAAGAAGGGTTGATGTTCCTTGTGATGGAATATCTGGAAGGAGAAACGCTGAAAGATTATTTGACCAACGGGAAATCCGGTCCCGGAATTCCATTTCGCCAGGCACTTGATTGGACAATGACAATAGCACATGGATTGAAAGCGGCGCATGAAAAAAATATCATCCACCGCGACATTAAACCGCACAATATCATGGTGACGGCAAACGGACAACTGAAGATCATGGATTTCGGTTTGGCAAAGTTGAAAAGCGGTGCCGGGCTGACAAAGACTGGAACATCCCTGGGAACATTGTCCTACATGTCTCCGGAACAAGTGCAGGGTATTGCAACGGATCAACGCTCCGATATCTGGTCGCTGGGAGTGGTACTGTATGAAATGCTGACCGGCGAGTTGCCGTTCAAAGCGGAACACGATGCCGGATTGTTGTATCTGATCGCGAATGAAGATCCCCCGGCGCCAAGTGCAATGGATAAAAAGATCCCGCGACAGATCGATCAGGTGATGAAGAAGTTCATCGAGAAGAATCGTGAGCAGCGGTTCAAGAACACCGAGGAAGTGCTGGCAGCACTTTCCGACCTTCGTTCGTCGATCGAATCTGCCGTGCATCAAACGAAGACCAAATCGATCGCAGTGCTTCCGTTCAGTAATATCAGTCCGGACAAAGAGAGCGACTATTTCAGCGATGGGCTGACCGAAGAATTGATCGCTAACTTTGCGAAGTTAAAGGATATCCGCGTCGTTCCGCGTGCCACATCGATGCATTACAAGGGAACGTCAAAAGATGTGAAGACGATCGCGCGCGAACTGGGAACACGGTACATCCTCTCCGGGAGCGTGAGAAAATTTCAGGAGAATCTCCGCATCACGGTTGAATTGATCGATGTGGAGCTGGATACGCAATTGTGGGCGGAAACGTATAAAGGGAAACTTGACGATGTGTTCGATATTCAAGAGCAGGTGTCGAAACAGATCGTCGAAGCGTTGATGGTGAAATTGTCCCCGACGGAAAAAGTCGTCCTCACCAAACGATCCACACTGAATCCGGAAGCGTTCGATTGCAATCTTCGTGCACGGAATTTTTTGTATCAACGGACGAAGAAAAGCATGAACTTTGCGATACAGTTGTTCCAGAAGGCGATTGAACTCGATCCCCGGTATGCCGACGCATATGCCGGGCTTGGCGAAACGTATTCTTCATTGTATCAGGATGTCGAGCGTGTGGAACAGTGGCTTGATAAATCGATCGAATCGAGTTTGAAAGCGTTGATGTACGATTCTACACTGCCGGAAGCGTATGCCGCATTAGGTCTTGGATATTATAACAAGCGAATGTTCGATGATGCAGTGACCGCCAGCCGGAAAGCGATCGAACTCGATCCGAATAACTTCATCGGTTATTGGATCCTCGGCAGGATCTACAGCAGTACCGACCGGTACTCGGAATCGGTGCAGCTACTCCACAAAGTTCTTGAACTCAATCCGGATTTTTATTCGGTCTATGGCGATCTTCAAATCGTGTACGGCAGGATGGGTGAGAAAGAAAAATATCAGAAGATTTTGCACGAAGGGATTGAAACGTATAAACGCTATCTGTCCCAGCATCCCGATGATGCGCGGGGACATATGTACTATGCCACCGACCTCGCACAGGTTGGTCAAACCGACGAAGCGAAGATTCAGGCAGCGAAAGCGATCGAACTTTCACCGGACGATCCATTGATGCATTATAATGCGGCATGTTTTTATGCACAAATGCATGAAAAAGCGCATGCGATCCAATCGTTGAAAGATGCCATCGCCGCAGGATATGGCAATTACGAATGGTTGAAACGAGATACCGATCTCGACTCGCTCCGCGATGATCCTGAATTTAAGGAGTTGGTGAAAGGTAAATAAAGAATGATCGGGCAAACAATATCACAATATAATATTATAGAAAAACTGGGTGAAGGAGGAATGGGGGTAGTTTACAAGGCTCAAGATACTAAACTCGACCGCTTCGTCGCGCTCAAATTTCTTCCTTCGCATCTTGCCGCATCGGAACAGGATAAGTCGAGATTCATCCAGGAAGCGAAGTCCGCCTCAGCGCTCAATCATCCGAATGTCTGCACGATCCACGATATTCAGGAACATACCGGTCCGGACGGCGTCAATCAGTTGTTCATCGTGATGGAATTTGTCGACGGGAAATCTCTCAAAGAGAAAAAAGAGACGCTCGGACAGAAACAGATCCTCGAGATCGGCGTTCAGGTTGCCGAAGGATTAGCCGCTGCCCATGAACGCGGGATCGTTCATCGGGACATCAAGCCGGATAATATCATGATCCGTAAGGACGGCATTGTGCAGATCATGGATTTTGGATTGGCAAAATTATACACGTCGGGAAATGTTTCGCGATTGACAAAAGCGGGAACGACGATGGGCACGATGGGGTATATGTCTCCCGAACAGGTGCAAGGTTTAGATGTCGATCACAGAACGGATATATTTTCGCTGGGAGTTGTTCTTTATGAACTGCTGGCAGGAGCATCGCCGTTTAAGGGAGTACACGAGACGGCGATCATGTACGAGATTGTGAATGTCGATCCCCCTCCGATTTCCACAGTGAAGGAGGGAATTACTCCGGAACTGGACGACATCATTCTGGAATGTCTTGAGAAGGAAAAAGATGACCGCTGCCAGTCGGCAAAAGAACTGGCGAAAGATCTGAGAAAGATCAAGAAGTCGACCGGGCATACGCAAAGCAGGGCATATTCAGTGCTGCGGACGGCAAGTCATACATCTGTTGCGCAAAAAAAAGACGACGTATCATCGGGATCGTTTGTGGTAGAAGTGATGAACCGGAGATTCGATCTGGCGCAACCGTTTCGTTCGTCGCTGTTTCCATGGATGCTCTCTGTGGTGCTGATACTTTCGCTGGTCGTAGTGTGGGTGCTGCTGCGTGCAGTTCCCGCTGAAAATATCGTCACGAAATTCACTCTCGATATCGGCGAAGACAAGGTTCTTGACGTGATCTCATATCCTTCCATAGCGATTTCCAATAACGGCAGAAAAATCGTGTTCAAGGCGAACAACAAATTCTATCTGAGGAAAATGGATTCGATGGATCCGGTGGTTATCCCGGGTATTGAAAACTGTGTCACCCCCTTTTTCTCAGCCGACGACAAATGGCTGGGATATTTTCGTAACGGAAAACTCGAAAAAATTTCGTTGTCGGGAGGAACTCCAATAACATTGGCGGATGCGGCGGATAACAGAGGGGGTACCTGGAGTAAAAATGGATTCATCGTCTACACACCCATTGCCCTATCGGGACTCTTCCTCATTTCCGAAAACGGCGGAACACCAAAGAGCGTTACGGTGATCGATTCTTCGAAGCAGGAACGGACACACCGCTGGCCGACATTCTTGCCCGATGGAAAGCATGTATTGTTTACGGTCGGCGTGATCTCAAGTCCCGATTACTATGAAAATGCCAATATCGATGTTGTCGATATCGAAACAGGAGAGCGGAAGAGAGTTCTTCAGGGAGCCAGTACTGCAAAATATATCACGTCGGGACACCTTCTCTTTTCCCGTTCCGGAATTCTGTACGTTGTTCCGTTTGATGCCGATAAGCTTGAAATAAGCGGACAACCGGTTCCTGCCGTGCAGGGAGTGTACAGCGCAACGACCACCGGGATCACGAATTATGTCGTTTCGGAAAATGGAACGCTCGCGTATCTTCCCGGACCGGTGGAAGGAGAAAGCAGAAAGATCGTCAAGATCGATTTGAAAGGGAGCGTTACTATTCTGGACTCGTCGGCTCATCCGTATATCGAACCGGCGCTCTCACCGGACAATAAAAGAATTGCGCTCGCGATTCGCGATGCTGAAAATTTCGATATCTGGACATTCGACATTGCCAGGAATACGATGAGCAAATTGACATTTGGAGGACTGAACAGGACCCCCCGTTGGTCGCCTGACGGAAAAAAGATTGCATATATGAAGCGGACGAAAGAAGGAATGAATGCCATCTATATTAAACCCTCCGACGGCAGCGGAGATGAAGTTGAGATTTTCAGGGGAGCAGGCAGGTACTATGTGAACTTCTGGTCGAGCGACGGCAAATATTTAATGGTAGATAATTTAACGACAGGCTCCCAATCCGATCTGCTCGTCATCCCGTTGACCGGCGATAAAACTCCGTGGCGGTATCTTGATTCCAAGAAGGATGAATATGAGTCTTCGATTTCTCCGGATGGAAAATGGTTGTCCTATATCTGCGACGAATCGGGATCGTACCATATCTACGTGAGGTCATTCCCGAAGAAGGAGGGAAAATGGCAGATCTCGTCCGATGTCGCCGAAGAACCGCGGTGGTCTCCGGACGGAAAGTTTTTATATTACAGGAGAAACTCGCAATTGATGGCAGTACCTGTTTCAACGGCGTCCACCTTCTCTTCAGGATTGCCGGCGGTACTGTTCGACAATTTTCCTGCAATGAATGTCGACAGCGGGATCAGTTATGATATCACGTCGGACGGGAAATATTTTGTGACGACAATGCCGGTAAAAGGGATCTCGTTCAAAAATATTTCGGTTGTTGTGAATTGGTCCGATGAAATACGGTCCATCATTCCCGATGAAAAATAATTCCCAAAGGTGTTCCAATGATCGGTCAAACAATATCGCATTATAAAATTCTCGAGAAGTTGGGAGAGGGTGGAATGGGGGTTGTATACAAGGCTCAAGATACCAAACTCGACCGCTTCGTCGCATTGAAATTTCTTCCTCCGCATCTCGCCGCATCGGAACAGGATAAATCGAGATTCATCCAGGAAGCGAAGTCCGCCTCAGCGCTCAATCATCCGAACGTTTGCACGATCCATGATATTCAAGAGCATGATGGTCAATTATTTATCGTGATGGAATTTGTTGACGGAAAGACGTTGCAGGAACAGAAACATAATCTCTCACAGAAACAGGCGCTCGATATCGGCATTCAGATCGCGGATGGACTTGCTGCGGCTCACGAAAAAGGAATTGTTCACAGGGATATCAAGCCGGAAAATATCATGATCCGGAAGGACGGTATCGTGCAGATCATGGATTTCGGTCTTGCAAAATTGAGGGGTGCATCACGGCTGACAAAGGAAGGGAGTACTGTCGGAACGGCAGGGTATATGTCCCCCGAACAGGTGCAGGGATTGGATGCCGATCATCGATCGGATATATTTTCCCTCGGTGTACTTTTATTTGAAATGCTTTCCGGACAGCCGCCATTCAAAGGTGTTCATGAGACAGCAATTGCGTACGAGATCGTCAACGTCGATTCTCCGCCGCTCTCATCCATCAAACCAAATAGCCCTCCCGAACTCGATGCCATCGTACTGGAATGTTTGGAAAAAGATCCTAAAGAACGGACTCAATCCGCAAGCCAGGTTTCGGTCGATCTGAAACGGTTTCGCCGTGAATCGAGCAGGACACGTGCCAGCAGAATCACTGCAGCGCGCCCAATAATGATGGCACCGGAAGTTGACGCGGCGCAACCCATTGCACAGAGTGGAACAAAGAAGCAATCGTTCCTTCCATGGATCGTTGCAGGGATATTCGGTGCAGCCACTCTTGTCGTTACGGCACTCTATGTGATCAGTACCGGACAGGAAACTCAAACGATTCGCGCCTTTATCCAGGCACCTGTCGGTTCGTCCTTTGCACAGCAATCCGGAGGTGCGAGCGGAGTTGGACAAATAACAATTTCACCGGACGGTCGCAAAATTGCTTTTATCGCGGTTGATTCGACCGGGATGCCTAGATTGTATGTTCGTTCACTCAATTCACTTATTGGTCTTCCATTGCCGGGAACGGAGAATGCTTTTTATCCTTTCTGGTCACCAAAGAGCGATTTCATCGCCTTCTTTGTAGACGGGAAATTGAAGAAGATCGATGCATCCGGCGGGCCTCCGCTTTCCATTTGCGATGTTCGTGAAGCTCGTGGCGGATCGTGGGGTGAGAATGATATCATCGTCTTCACTCCCGGTGCAAATGATCCCATCTTTCAGGTTCCCGCAGCCGGTGGAACGCCCGTGCAGGTGACGAAACTTGATTCGGTGCTGAACGAAGTGACGCATCGCTTCCCGTGGTTCCTTCCCGACGGCAAACATTTTCTCTATTTTGCCCGGATCTCAAGCGGCTCTGATGAGGACAGAGTATGCGTTGGTTCGCTCGACGGAACACCGGGGAAAAAATTGATCAATACGCATTCCAATGCCATCTATGCCAACGGATATCTGTTGTTCGTTCGCGAACAGACACTCGTGGCGCAGCCGTTCGATGCGGATGATCTCAGCGTGAATGGTAATGCAGTCCCGATCGCCGAACAGCTGCGGTTCAGTTTGAACTGGAATCGGGGTTCATTTTCGGCATCCGAGTCCGGTGTTCTGATATACGAAGGGGGGCTTGGTCCTGCAACAAACCAGCTGGCCATGTTTGACAGGACCGGTAAAAATGTGGTCGTTATGAAAGGTACGCAATCGGTATTTGAAGCATCGTTTTCTCCCGATATGACCAAGATCGCATTTTCATCCGTCGATCCCCAACGCAGGAACGAAGACATATGGGTGTACGATCTTGCCAGATCGATCTCGACTCGACTGACGTTCGATCAGAAGGATGATACCGATCCGATCTGGTCTCCCGACGGCAAGCGGATCGTCTTTTCAAGCAATCGATCGAACCGTGAGACTGTGTTGTTGAAGAATGCCGACGGAACGGGAAGCGAAACAGAATTGCTCACGTATGAAAAAGGATTGTATCCCACCGGTTGGTCACGGGATGGCGCGATGATCGCGTGTACGACCTATCCGACCCGGGATATTGTCGTTTTTCCTGCCGACGGCAAACAACCGCCTGTCATCTTCTTGAATTCGGATTTTGTGGAAGACGAGGCACGCTTCTCTCCGGACGGAAAATTTTTAGCATATTGCTCCAACGAATCGGGACAGCGCGAGATCTATGTGCGGCCGTTCCCCGGTCCGGGAGGGAAGTGGCAGGTATCGACCAGCGGTTCATTGTTCCGCGCATTTTGGCGCCGCGACGGCAAAGAGATCTATTACCAGTCCCGCGACGGCAAAATAATGGCAGCGGAAGTGAATGCAAGCGGAGGGACATTCTCCGTCGGGAATGTGAGACCGCTCTTTGAAGCGGCAATGATCGGTATCAGTGCTTTTCTTGATGTTTCACCCGATGGTCAAGAGTTTCTTATGGTCTATAATCTGATAGAATCAAAATCGGATCATTTGACGATGGTGCTGAATTGGAATTCAGAGTTGAAACATTGAACCATTATATGAATCGTTCAATAGACAAATGAAAAATAGTTATGATCGGTCAAATTCCAAAATCACCCACGCCTGCCCGCCGGTCAGGCGGGAGTGAATCTCAACGAGTGGATGTGATTTTGTGAATCTCCCGCTTTCAGGATTCCGCTTTAAGCGGGATTCAAAAAGCGGAACCGCCGCTTTATGGCGGGACAATTTTAGGGAAAATCTATGATAGGTTCTACTATTTCTCACTATACTATACTTGAGAAACTCGGTGAAGGCGGGATGGGAGTCGTCTACAAGGCTCAAGACACCAAACTCGACCGCTTCGTCGCATTAAAATTTCTTCCTCCGCATCTTGCCGCATCGGAACAGGACAAAGCGAGATTCATTCAAGAGGCGAAATCAGCCGCCGCGTTGAATCATCCGAATGTCTGCTCCATCATCGATATTCAGGAACATGACGCGCAAATGTTCATCGTCATGGAATTCGTTGACGGGCACACATTAATGGAGAAAAAATCCTCTCTCACGCAAAAACAGGCGATCGATTACGGCATCCAAATCGCCGAAGGACTCGCCGCAGCGCACGAGAAAGGGATCGTCCATCGGGACATCAAGCCGGAGAATATCATGATCCGAAAGGATGGGATCGTGCAGGTGATGGACTTCGGATTGGCGAAGTTGGTCGGCGTTTCGCGGTTGACGAAAGCAGGAAGCACCGTGGGCACACTCGGCTACATGTCGCCGGAGCAGGTGCAAGGACAGGAGACCGACCACCGCTCGGATATTTTTTCTTTCGGCGTACTTCTGTATGAGATGGTGACAGGAAAGTCTCCATTCACCGGCGCGCATGAGAGCGCTATTCTGTACGAGATCGTGAATGTGGATGTTTCGCCGCCGTCGGCGGTGAAACCGGAGATCGATCCTGAACTTGACCGTATCGTCATGGAGTGCATGGAAAAAGATCCGAACGAACGGATGCAATCGATCAAACAGGTTGCCATCGATTTAAATCGATTCAAGCGGACATCAAGCAGAACGAGAATGAGCCAGAGTTTTGCTTCACGACCTGCAATGAGCGGAACAATACAATCATCGGCGGCAGCGCCGCGCCGTGATATCAAAAAATATATTCCGTGGATCGTTTCCGGCATTCTGCTGATTGTCCTCTTTGTGATGATCATTATTTCACCGCGCGTCAACGATGAGATACAATTCTCCGTCACTTCCTCCATCATTCTTCCCGACAGCATCAAACCGATATTTTTCGGCGGCGGTTCGCCGCCGCTTCTTTCCCCGGACGGCAAACACTTTGCCTTTTTGGATGCTTCGAATGCGCAGATACTTGTCTATTCGTTGGAAACGGGGAAGATCATCCGTCTGCCGAAAACGGAAGGTGCGCTCCATCCGTTTTGGTCTCCCGACGGAAAGAACATTGCGTTCTTTGCTAATTTTAAATTGAAAAGAACCGATCTGACCGGAGGCGCGCCGCTGACAATTTGTGTTGTGCAGAATTCCCGCGGCGGCAGTTGGAATACCGATAACGAAATAATTTTCACTCCCAATTATCAGGCACCCATCTTTGTCGTCTCGGCAAACGGCGGCGAACCGAAAGCGATTACGGTGCGAGATTCGTCGCGCAACGAGGGATCGCATCGCTGGCCCTTCTTTCTGCCGGACGGAAAACATTTTCTGTACCTGGCACGGACCGTGAGTGAAACCGGCGAAGCGGAAGGGGATGCGATCTATGCCGGATCCGTTGACGGCTCGACCAAGAAAATGATCCTCAGGGCTTCATCGAACGCGATGTTTGCGAACGGTCATCTTATTTTCATACAAGACCGGACATTGATGGCGCAGCAATTCGATCCGGATAACCTTACTCTGGAAGGTGAACCGTTCGTTCTGGAAAAGAATGTCATCGATGATATCTCGCTGGCGATGTATTCGGTCTCAACAAACGGAATTCTTCTGACGCAGTCCGGCACTCTTTCAACCGGCGCACCGATACGATTGTATTCCGTGAACGGAACATTGGTGCAAACACTGGGAGGTGCCGATGAACAGCAGAGCCCTCAATTTTCTCCCGACGGGAATAAACTTGCGGTGTGGTTGTATGAATTGAAATCGAGGAAGAGCAACATTTGGGTGTATGACAGGCGCACCGGCGGGAAAACAAGATTGTTGAACAGCCGGGACGGAGAATTTCGTCCCGTTTGGTCACCGGACGGTTCCAAAATACTTTTTTGGAGTATCGGTAAACGCGGTATCTTTGAGACCGCCGCGAACAGAATGTCCGATGCGACGGTGATGTTCCCTTCAAATGATTTCCTGCAGACGCAGGATTGGTCGAGGGACGGGAACTATGTGCTGCTGAGAAAGGTCAATGTGGGATTGAATAATTCCGATATCGTGGTGCTCGATTATAAAGCGAAGAAAGATCTGACTCCCGTTATCAATTCGCAGTTCGACGAGATCGATGCGCGTTTCTCGCCCGACGGAAAATGGATATCGTACCTCTCGAACGAAAGCGGCGACTACGAACTGTACATTACTTCGTTCGGGAAAGAGAGCGGAGGGCAATCGTGGAAATTATCGGAGCGCGGAGCGTCCAATCCGCGTTGGGGTGCAACGTCGAACGATCTGTATTATATCGACGCCAGCGGGAATGTCATTCATGTTTCGCTTTCGTTCAGGCGGGACGGGAGTGTGAGTGCAACAAGTAAAAAGATATTCGCCGCGCCCCTTACCGTCACCGATATGGATATTTCGAGGGACGGAAAATATTTTGCCTTCACAAGCGCATTTGAAACACAGCAACTTCCCCCTGTTTCAATGCGAATGTTGTGGTACAATCTGAACAAAGAGAAAGTTTCAATTGAATGAAGTACGCCATCATCTCCGATATCCATTCAAACCTTGAAGCATTACAAAAAGCATTTGCGATCATCGATGAAAAAAGTGTGGATGAGATCATTTGCCTCGGCGATATCGTCGGGTACGGCGCCAACCCGAATGAATGCGTCGATATAGTCCGTTCACGCTGCTCGTCAGTAGTGTTAGGGAATCACGATGCTGCGGCATTGGATCCGTCACTTGCGCACGATTTTAACTCGATCGCAAAAAGAGCGATTACATGGACGGCTGATCACCTTACAGAAGGAAGCCGCTCATTTCTCTCGTCGCTTCCTCTGATTGAGCGAAGAGAACAGATCCTCTTCGTTCATTCATCACCCAACATGCCGGGAGCGTGGGATTATATTTTGGATATTGACGATGCGTTCTCCGCACTCCGTCACTTTCAAGAGAGAATTTGCTTCATCGGACACACACACATTCCCGGAATATTTTCGCGTCTGGGGAGGGGGAAGTCAATTATAAAGGATGAACAGTATCTTATCAACGTCGGCAGTGTCGGGCAGCCGCGGGACGGAAATCCGATGCTGGCGTTCGGGATCTTCGATTCAAGCGCGTGGGAGTACGAATTGATCCGGTCGGAGTACGATATTCAGTTAGCCGCAGAAAAGATCTACGCTGCAAAACTTCCCGAAGAGTTAGGGAATCGGTTGATGTACGGGATGTAGATACAAAGTGAAAACACACCACAAAAGCACAAAGACACGAAAAACAATCGACGAATAACACTAATACCAACTAGAGGCCATCTCAAAAATAAGAGGTCATTGCGAGGGAGCGAAGCGACCGAAGCAATCTCATGATGTTTGAACAAAAACAAGATTGCTTTGCCAAAGAACGGCACGCAATGATATTGAGTTGGGATGTTTGAGTTGACTTCTAATAAAATCTATCCGTGCTATGAGCGAATGAGAAACCGCGTCATGCCTGCATATTTATAGATATTCATTTTTTAACATCCCTCAAATGTTGTGAAAAACGGGCAGTGGGTCTTTTGAAAATTAATGATATAATCATGGATAGACTCCCGATAGAAACATTCGGGAATGACATTATATCTGATTTCGTAATGCCCGCGGATTTTAAGCGGGCATCCAAAAGACCAACTACTGAAAAACAGAATCGCTTGATAATGGATCATTGCAATACTACATTGAAGCATGTTTGATCTGCTCCGTAAACATATTGAAAAAAGAATTTCCATCTCCAACAAGGAATTTAAGCACTGTTGTTCTTTTTTCGTCCCACGGAAACTCAGAAAGAACCAATTCCTTCTGCAACAGGGAGAAATCTGCAAGCGTCTGACCTTTGTGAACAGCGGATGTCTTCGTGAATATACGGTCGATCATAAAGGGAATGTGCACATCATACAGTTTGCGATCAATGATTGGTGGATCGCAGACATGATAAGTTATCTCAGCATCTCCCCGTCAACACAATATATTGATACCCTGCAGACCTCTGAAGTACTTATGCTGGAACGGGAGTCCAGGGAGAAGATGATGCAGGAAATTCCGAAGCTGGAGCGATTCTTCCGGATATTGTTGGAAAAGAAATATATCGCTTCGGTCAAACGGATCAACGACTCATTATCTGCAACAGCAGAGGAACGGTATCTCTCGTTCCTGCAAACATATCCCGCATTAGTAGAACAGGTTCCCCAACATGACATCGCATCATATCTTGGAATTACCCCGCAATCGTTAAGCCGCATTCGCAAAGAACTTTCTAAAAAACACTAGAAGTGGTCTCAAAAATGAAAAATTGTCATTGCGAGCCGTTTTTTGGCGAAGCAATCTCCTGAAACTGCGGGGATTGTCCCGCTTTTGGATTCCGCTCGTGCGGGATTCTAAAAGCGGAACTTCGGTCGCTACGCCTGCCTTCGCCGAAACGAAGCAACGGTTTCGTGCAGGCAGGCATCCTCGCAATGACCATCCATTTTTGAGATGAGTTCTAGAGTCCATCTCAAAAGTACGTAATCGTTGTCGTTTCGATCCCGCTTTAGCGGGAGAGAAATCTCGCCTTTACTTTTTGAAAGAAAAAACAAGATTCCTCTCCGCCTTCCGACAAAAGATATGGCGGACATGTCGGCGGATCGGAATGATAACACAATTCATTTTTGAAATCACTTCTAAATAACCCGTTACCATAGGTTCATTGATTTTCTTACCATACGTGAATGGCCGGAGAATATTGCAATTGTATATTGGTAGTGTCATTAATTAACTACATAATCATACAATATAGAAGGAACAATACTATGTCACTCTGGAAGATCGATTCCACTCACTCTGAAGTTGGTTTCAAAATAAAACATTTGGTTATCTCAACTGTCAGCGGTCACTTCAATACATTTGATGCTGCCATTGAATCATCCGCCCCTGATTTTAGCGATGCAGTCATTACGTTTGAGGCTGAAATTAACAGCATCAACACAAAGAACAGCCAACGCGACGGGCACCTGAAATCGGTTGATTTCTTTGATGCGGCAACGTTCCCCAAAATGACGTTTGCTTCAAAATCAGTAAAGATCGTTTCGGATTTTGAATTGCGCGTTGTAGGAGATATAACATTGCGCGGTGTAACAAAAGAAATTGCGCTCGATGTTGTCTACAACGGTACCGTTGCAGGATTCGGCGGCATGCAAGTTGCCGGTTTCGAGATCCGCACAAAATTGAATCGTTTCGATTTTGGTCTCCAATGGAATGCATTGACCGAAGCAGGCGGTGTTACAGTCGGTAATGAAGTGAAGATCGAGATCATGGCAGAATTCAATAAAGCGCTTGAGATATCAAAAGCAGCATAGTTGCAAAATGTTGAGAGTTTGTTCTAATAACTCACGGTAGGCAGAGAATAAAATATTCACCGTCATTCCCGCCTGTTGTAGGCGGGAATCTAATGATGGATGCCCGACAGAAATATTCGGGCATGACGAACTTACTTAACTCATATTACGCAAAACATAAAATCGTTCATGGTGAGCCCGCCTGCCGGACGGGCAGGCAAGGCGCAGGTTAAATTATTGAAGTCATCCTTCGACGCATCCTTCAAATATATTAGTCATGCTGAGCGAGCGTAGCGAGTCGAAGCATGCTCAGGATGACCGCCGTTTCTGCGCCGCGTCGAACCACTTCTAACCCTTTGCGTAATATCAATTAATAATTAATATCATACACAATCACCAATAACATACTAAAGGAGAGTCACAATGAAACAGTCATTATGTTCAACAATAGCAGTACGATTTTTGCTTCCGCTCAGCATGGCGCTTCTTGTGCTCGTCGGATGTTCCACGAGCGATTCGGAAGAGTTGAAACGAATAAAAGAATAGCGCTCCGAGATCGAAAAAAATCTGGCAACATTTGATACGCTCGATTATGTCGTCTTCAGTAATCAGGAATGGACCCGGTTACATGAAAGTCATGCAAAGGACATCAAAGTCTATTGGCCGGACGGTCACATGACGCAGGGTATTGATGTTCATATCGCAGATCTAAGCGCAATGTTTGTCTATGCTCCCGATACGCGCATCAAAGTCCACCCGATCAGATTCGGTGATGGAAAATATACGGCAGTGACCGGCGTCTTTGAAGGTACATTCACCAAACCGATGCCGATCGGCAATGGAAAGTTCATTCAGCCGACGGGAAAAGCAGTGAAGATGCCGATGGCAACGGTGGGTGTCTGGGAGAATGGTGTGATGATCGAAGAACATCTGTTTTGGGATAACCAGACATATTTGAAACAGATTGGCGTCATCAATTAACAATCTGAAGAACGCACATTATTTTAAAAATGGTATCCTTTCGGATACCATTTTTATTTATGTCCCGGGACCCGCTTACGGCGGGCAGGCTGGACGGAATACCATTCCAATTGCCAATAAACAAAAAAGCATCCTATGGATGCTTTTTTGTTTACGTGCCCGGGATCCACCAGAGGCGGATGTCACAAAAAACGTTCCATAAAAGAACTGAAAGGCAGGGAATTACACGTTGTCTTTTCTCAAAAGACCAAAAGAAACAAGATGGTCATGGAATTTGAAAAACTTCCAAAACTCTATAACCTCTCTTTAGGGTCAAAAGAACTAAACTTCAGGACTGTATTAGACTGCCTACTCATTGACAAAGATAAAAGTGAAGCCTTTCCCATTGAATACAAAAATACGAAGAAACCTTACCCGTTGCAAGTAAGTCTAAGAAATATAATGTGATAGCGAAACTTTTGCCGTACATTGCCGTTAAGAAAGTTCAAAAAAGGAATACTCCTATGAAATCATCGTTCGTAAAACTCACCATCTTTGCTCTTCTCACAACTGCATTCATCTCCGGTCTTCTTGCATTCTCAAATTCCCGCGGTCATACGATTCCCGAAGCCACTGATGAAGAAAATTATTCTGTCGGCGATGAACGGAATCGCCGTTTTGAAAAACAATTTACTGTAACGGAAGGGGGCGATCTGATCGTGGAATCCGATGCAGGGACTGTGAAGATCGATTCGTGGGATAAAAATGAAGTCAGCGTGATTGTTGAAGTAGAGGGGAGCGACAGCCGCGCAGAAAAATACAAAGTGGAATTCAAGCAGGAAGGGAATACGGTCACTGTGATCGGTAAGGTACGTGATAAAAGTTTCTTCAAGTGGCATGTCGGAAATCTTGAAGTATACTACACGATCAAGGTTCCGAAAAAATTCAATACAAAGGTGAATACCTCCGGCGGCAGTATCGATGCGGCAAAACTTGTCGGCAAAGTGAACTATTCAACGAGCGGAGGGAACATCAACATTGAAAGTATAGAAGGGTTGACGATTATTTCAACATCCGGCGGAGATGTCGATGTTCGTGACGTCAAAGGGGATGTTGACGCCGAAACGTCCGGCGGCAATGTGATGTGCGAAAATGTTGTCGGGAATATGAAAGGTTATACGTCGGGTGGAAATGTCGAAGTCCGCTCGGTTGACGGACGCGTGAAAGCAGGAACATCGGGTGGAAGTATCGTGATCAAGGTGACGGGAGAGAACAAAGGGATCGATGCCGAAACGTCCGGCGGCGATATCGACATTCTTGTGAAAGAGGGAATTGCTGCCGATGTCGATGCAGAAACTTCGGGGGGTTCGGTCGATTGCGATTTGCCTGTTACGGTGCGCGGAAAAGTTCGCGACAGCGAACTGCATGGCAAGATCAACGGCGGCGGGAATCCCATTAGAGCAGAAACGTCGGGCGGAAGCATCCGCATTGCAACATTGAAATAATAAGTGGTGTTTCAATTCGCAGGGTATCGTCATGCCGAACCTTGAATAAAAACATTTCAAGGCAGGCTTGTTTCGGCATCTTTTTTTGGAGAGATGCTGACATTCGTCAGCATGACGAATTCTGTTAATGTTCAAATTAAGATAATACCAAATGATAGAATGGATACACCCCGCGGAGAGTCAAGTTCTTCGCGGGGATTTTTCGTTTTAAACCAAATTGGGCAGCGGGGTCTTTTGATGTTCAACACGTTGATGAACCCAAAAACTCGTCATGCTGAACCTGTTTCAGCATCTTTGATAGACCCCGAAACAAGTTCGGGGTGACGTATTACGAAAAGACCTCGCTCCCCCAAATTGAATTTCATCCTTTCTTTGTTATATTAATCGTTAACGCTATTCATAATAATAGTCGTGGTGAGCGAGGCGCCGTTGGTATATTAGTTCATCCTTCGACTCGCAAGAAACGCTCGCTCAGGATGACCATCGTTTCTGCGCTGCCTGTCCGCCGAAAAAGTTCTTTGGCAGGCGGGCGTCGAACCATTTCGTACTGATATTGAATCTTTCATAAAACAGATGTCGGTAACAATTCTCGGAATCGAAACATCGTGCGATGAAACGTCGGTTGCAGTCATTCGCGACGGCACATTGCTCTCGAACATCATTTCATCGCAACTTGTGCATCAACAATACGGTGGTGTGGTTCCGGAACTCGCATCCCGCGCGCATCAAAAATTGATCGTTCCCGTCGTCAATGAAGCGTTGGCAAAGGCATCGGTGCACAAAGAAGAACTTTCGACAATTGCCGTTGCGGCAGGTCCCGGTTTGATGGGTTCGCTGTTGGTCGGTGTGAATTTCGGGAAGGCATTTGCGTACGGACTCGGTATTCCGTTCATCGCCGTCAATCATATGGAAGCGCACATCTATTCGAATTTTATCGAAGAGACGG
>JACPGG010000062.1:0-1148 GCA_016182545.1 Ignavibacteriales bacterium | reverse complement strand
GAGCCGGTGCCGGCATTTCCATTCCTGAATTTGACTGTGTCAGGTGGACACACGCAATTGGTGCTGGTCAGCGACGAATTCACATACGAGATCGTCGGCGAGACAATGGATGACGCAGCAGGGGAAGCATTCGACAAAGTGGCGAAGATGCTCAAATTGGATTATCCCGGAGGTCCGCAAATCGACAAGTTTGCAAAAAAAGGGAATCCCGAAGCAATCCGATTTCCCCGTCCGTATGCAACGGAGGATGATCTCAATTTCAGTTTCAGCGGCATCAAAACGTCGGTGTTATACTATCTGCGTGATCATAATTTACGTGACACAAAGATACCCGACGATCAATTAGCGGATCTCTGCGCCAGTTTTCAATCGTCTGTAGTGGATGTGCTGGTGAATAAAACGATATTGGCAGCAAAGAAGTATCATGTGAAAGAAATCGCCGTTGCAGGGGGAGTCTCGGCAAACTCGCTGCTGCGCGAAGCAATGAGACATGCAGCCGGGAAAAATGGATTTACTCTTTTTATTCCAAAGTTTGAATTCTGTACTGACAACGGCGCAATGATAGCAGAGGTTGGATTCAGGAAATATTCACGCGGAATATTTTCGCCGCTGAATGTTACCGCTACGGCAAATTTGGAATTATGACGGCAGGTCAGCGTTAACGCCGACCTGCCGATATGTATATGAACAGAATCTCCTTCGTCTTTCAAAAATTACATTCTGAGAACAAAAAAGCGATTGTTCCATATATTACGCCGGAATTTCCGGTTCGAGGAACGACCGTTCCGTTAATTCTCGCATTGGAATCTGCCGGCGCGTCGATGATCGAGATCGGTGTTCCCTTCTCCGATCCGTTGGCGGATGGACCGACGATCCAGCATTCATCGGATGTTGCGATAAAGAACGGCGTGAATGTAACAAGAGTATTTGGATTGGTAAAGGAAGCGAGAGCAAAAACTGAAATTCCGCTGATCCTGATGGGGTACGTGAATCCGATACTTAATTACGGGATGGAAAGATTTTTTTCCGACGCAAAAAATGCCGGCGTTGACGGGATGATCATTCCCGATCTTCCTCCCGAAGAAAGTGAAGAGTACAGGACGCTCTCTAAAAAATATGGCATCAGCACAGTCTTTCTGATCGCACCG
>JACPGG010000061.1 GCA_016182545.1 Ignavibacteriales bacterium | reverse complement strand
GGCGCGAGATGCTGATGCTGATCCCTCTTGCGATCATTGTGATCGTGCTCGGCGTCTATCCGACATTGATGCTTGATGTGATGAATGCATCGGCAAATACGCTGGTTGATTTTGTGAAGGGGAGTGCCGGGTTGGCAGTTGGAAATTAATTAATCCTTAAAATGAATTACAATGCCTGAAATAATTCTTAATAATCTCAATTTCATCCTGCCGGAATTGGTGCTGACCGCAACCGTATTGGTGATCATAGTTGCATATCTCACGAACCGTAAGGATGAGACGATCGTGTACTATCTTTCACTCGTTGGTCTTGTTATTACGCTTTATGCGTTAACCGGGAAGGTTGGCGAGAACCTCTCTGCATTCGACGGTATGCTTTCAATCGATCCATTCTCACTCTTTTTCAAGATCGTGATCGTTTTCTCGACCATTGTCGTCGTGATCATGTCGCAACACTCGGACGAGGTGAAGAGTGAAAAAAATTTGCAGGGTGAATATTATTTCCTCGTCCTGTCCATGGCAATCGGAATGATGTTCATGGTCGGTGCATCGAATTTGCTGATGATGTACCTTGCACTTGAGTTCTCCTCGCTCACATCGTATGTCGCGTCAGGTTTCACGCGGAAAGCGAAAGATTCATCCGAAGCGTCGTTGAAGTATCTGCTCTACGGTGCTTTCTCGTCCGGCGTGATGCTGTATGGAATTTCAATCCTCTATGGCTTGACCGGAACGCTGAGCATCGCCGGAATCAATCAGGTATTAATGCAGGGGAGTGTCAATAGTCTTGCACTTCTCATTTCATCACTCTTTATCCTTGTTGGGTTTGCGTACAAGATTTCCGCAGTCCCATTCCATTATTGGACGCCCGATGTGTACGAGGGTGCTCCGATTACAATCACGGCATTTCTTTCCGTTGCATCCAAGGCAGCAGGATTTGCGATGATGATGCGTGCATTCAAAGTGATGTTTGTCGATTCGTCTTTGGTGACATTACCTGTTGGCGCATGGGGATTTGTCAATGGGATTCATTTGCAACAGGTATTGATCGTATTGTCCGTACTGACGATGACGCTGGGAAATCTCGTCGCGCTCTGGCAGGACAATTTGAAACGGATGCTTGCGTACTCGAGCATTGCTCAAGCAGGATACATGCTTCTTGGTGTATTAGTACTCGGTAACGACGGCACTGCAGCAGTGATGATCTATTTCGTTGTCTATCTGTTTATGAATCTCGGTGCGTTCTACGTTGTGATGCTCTTTGCAAACAAGATTGGCAGCGAGCATATCGATTCATACAAAGGATTAGGAAGGAAATCGCCGCTCCTTTCGGTTGCGTTGGCGGTCTTCCTTATCTCGCTCACAGGTCTTCCGCCGACGGCGGGATTTGTTGGAAAGTGGATGATTTTCCTGTCACTTATCAATGCTAAGATGATTGGGGTTGCGGTGATTGGCGTGATCAACAGCGTCATCTCGCTGTATTATTATGTGCGGGTGATTCGTAATATGTTTCTACGTGATGAAGAACGCATGTCAGATGAAACCTTCAAATTCCCGCTTGCGCAGCAGATCCTTCTCGTTTCTCTTCTTATTCCGACACTCTATTTCGGACTCTTTTTCAATGAACTGGTGGAGTTTGCACAGTTTTCGGTGACGATGTTTGGAGTGAAATAACGTTTTACCGCAAAGACGCGAAGAAAAAAAATCCCGCATTGCGGGATTTTTTTTAGTCTGTTATCTTGTATCAAACATCCGGAATCCAGAATTTGGTACCCAGATTCTATCTCTTTTTCTTTCCCTTTTTTTCCACTCTTTCCACGATCAATCGTATCCCATCCAACACCAGCGTCGGCTCATGCTTGTTGATCACTTTCGATTGCTTCTTCATCATTTCGGAAAATCCGCCTGTCGCGATGACTGTTGGATAATCATCCAGTTCCTTCGAGATGCGGCGGATCATCGTTTCCATCGAATCCAGCGCGCCGTACATGATTCCCGCCTGCATGCTTTCGACCGTATTTTTGCCGATCACTCTGTCGGGAAATTTCAGATCGATCTTCGGTAGTTTTGCAGCACGGCGGTGCAGTTCGCCTGATGTTGTTTCCACTCCCGCAGTAATGACGCCGCCGAGGTATTCGCCTTGTTTGGAGACAACATCGAACGTTGTTGCCGTCCCAAAATCAACGATGACGACAGGACCTTTATATTTCACGAATCCTGCA
This sequence comes from Ignavibacteriales bacterium, assembly GCA_016182545.1. Taxonomy (GTDB): domain Bacteria; phylum Bacteroidota; class Ignavibacteria; order UBA10030; family UBA8401; genus SpSt-333. The sequence continues at coordinate 6,048 of JACPGG010000061.1, read as the reverse complement.
ACAGCGTTACAGAGTCTATCTGCACCGACCGCCTTGGGATCGTCGTACAATACTTTAATTCCTAGATCGAGATCGGAAGAGACGACGATCGGTTCGATCATGAAATATTTCTGTGCCATGCGCACGCACACGTCGGTCAGATTCGGGACGACGGAAGAGATTCCGATGGAAGTAATTTTTTTCAGCGGAACTTTTGCATCGTCGCAGAATTGTTTTACCAGCATTCCGAATTCATCTTCCGTGCGTGTGACAAAACTCGTCACGCGCCAGTCGCCGAGCAGTTTGCTGCCGTTGTAGATTCCTACTACTGTGTGCGTGTTGCCGATGTCGATTGCGAGGATCATTTTCTTCCCTTTATTGATAACCACAAAAGCACAAAATCACCAAAAACTAAAAATATTTGTGTATTCGTGACTTTGTGGTTGATTTGTTCTTAATTGTACGCCAGACTCACATCGCCGGCAAAAATATTTCTTTTTTGCCCGTCTTCCGTTTGAATAATAAGACTGCCGTCTTCAGCCACATCTATTGCCGTTGCATTGAAACTAAATTCGCTTTCCAATACAGTGATCTTTTTCCCGAAAAGCAAGGCTTTCAACCTCCAATCATGCAATAATTGTTGCGGGGGGAAGAATGAGAGTTGATCATACCTGTTCTCTAATTCTTCCAAAATCTTTTGAAGCAATCGAACCCGATCTATTTCGATCCCGCTTTCGTTCTTCAGCGATGATGCTTTATGTTTCAATTCCTCCGGAAAATCTTCTTGATTGACATTGACGCCAATTCCAAGGATCACTTTATTTGCCGGTGAATTTCCTGTGGACGTTTCCAGCAACATCCCGCACACCTTCTTGTTGTTGATTAAAACATCGTTTGGCCATTTGCATGTTGCCGATAGTCCGGTCACTGTTTCGATCGCATCCGTCACTGCCAATGATCCGACAAATGGGAGGAGTGAAATTTTTTCCATTCCAAATTCAGGATAGAAGACGAGAGTAAAGAGAAGATTTTTTCCTTTCGTCGAGATCCATTCTCTCTGCATTCTTCCGCGTCCCGATGTTTGTTCATCGGCAATGATAAGTGTTCCGTGCGGTCCCTTATGCTGAGGTAACGATTTTGCAAATGTGTTGGTTGAATCAATTGTTTCAAAAGTATAGACGCTCTTCGCAAAGACAGTCGTTGTGAGATTCTCCGTTATTTCGTTTTTCGTCATCATTCTTTTGAACCGTCAATGTAACTATTCGTTCTCCCGTAAGTCAAGGAAACTTTCCTCTTACGACATCATGGCACAAACGGCTAATCTGGCAGAATTTCCTCTTATTCGGCTGACATGCTGGCACGCAGTAAAAAATTCGGTGTTAAAATTGCGTTAAAATAGGCACTATTATCGTGGCACGTTCATTGTAAAGATTTCAATCAGAATACTCTATATATTTTAAATATGAAAGGAAAAAACAATGGCTGGAAAAATTATCGGTATTGACCTCGGCACAACCAACTCGGTTGTTGCAGTGATGGAAGGAAACGAACCTGTCGTCATCGCAAATTCCGAAGGCGCACGCACCACTCCGTCGATCGTTGCATTTGCAAAGAACGGTGAACGTCTCGTCGGGCAAGCAGCAAAGCGTCAGGCAGTGACGAACTCGAAGAACACTGTCTCTTCGATCAAACGATTCATGGGACGATTCATGAATGAAGTGACTGAAGAGATGAGACTTATTCCGTACGAAGTAGTGACCGGCGAGAATAATACATCGCGTGTAAAAATCGGCGACCGCGTTTATTCACCGCCGGAAATTTCCGCTATGATTTTGCAGAAGATGAAACAGACCGCGGAAGATTATCTCGGGCAGAAAGTGACCGAAGCGGTGATCACCGTTCCCGCGTACTTCAACGACGCGCAGCGTCAGGCGACGAAAGAAGCGGGCGAGATCGCCGGATTGACCGTCCGCAGAATCGTGAACGAACCGACCGCTGCGGCGCTTGCATACGGACTCGACAAAAAGCATAAGAATACAAAAGTCGCGGTCTTCGATCTCGGCGGCGGAACATTCGATATCTCCGTCCTCGAACTTGGCGACGGTGTGTTTGAAGTGAAATCGACGAACGGCGATACGCATCTCGGCGGCGACAACTTCGACCAGCGATTGGTTGAATATCTTGCCGAAGAATTCAAGAAGCAGGAAGGGGTCGACCTGTTGAAAGATCCGATGGCATTGCAGCGTCTGCGCGAAGCGGCGGAAAAAGCAAAGATCGAATTATCCTCTTCAATGCAGACGGAAGTGAACCTGCCGTTCATCACCGCAACGCAGGATGGACCGAAACATTTGAATCTCAATCTGACCCGTTCAAAGTTTGAGCAATTGGTGGACGATCTGTTGAAGCGCTGCCTTGGTCCGACTGAAAAAGCGATCAACGATTCAGGATTCCCCATCGGACAGATCGATGAAATTATTCTCGTCGGCGGTATGACGCGTATGCCTGCAGTGCAGGAATTGGTGAAGAAATTCTTCGGCAAAGAAGGACACAAAGGTGTGAATCCCGATGAAGTTGTTGCGGTAGGCGCGGCAATTCAAGGTGGTGTGCTTGCAGGTGATGTTACCGATGTACTTTTACTCGATGTGACACCGTTGTCGCTCGGTATTGAAACACACGGCGGCGTGATGACGAAACTGATCGACGCCAACACCACGATCCCGACGCGGAAGAGCGAAGTATTCAGCACTGCGGCGGACAGTCAAACCTCTGTTGAAATTCATGTATTACAAGGTGAACGCCCGATGGCGGTCGACAATCGCACACTTGGTAGATTCCATCTCGATGGAATCCCGCCAGCACCACGCGGGGTTCCTCAAATCGAAGTCACATTCGATATCGACGCGAACGGCATCATGCACGTCTCTGCAAAAGATAAAGCGACAGGGAAAGAGCAGAACATCCATATTACTTCATCGTCCGGATTGAGCAAGGAAGAAGTCGAGAAGATGAAAAAAGATGCACAGGCTCATGCTGCCGACGATGCGAAGAAGAAGGAAGAGATCGAAACGAAGAACCAGGCAGACTCTCTCGTCTTCTCGACACGGAAGCAGATCAAGGAATTCGGCGACAAGCTTGATGCCGATACGAAAACGAAACTGGAAACCGCGGCAACCGCGCTTGAAGAGGCGATCAAAGCAAATTCCGGTATTAAGGAAAAGACCGAAGCGTTGAACGCGCTCTGGAACGAAGCATCCACAAAGATGTACGAAGCGGCGAAACAAGCCGGTCCTCAACCCGGTGCTGATGCCGGTGCGGGTCCACAAGGGGGTCAATCAGCGCAAAGCGGACAGCAATCGGGCGGCGGCGAGGGGGGTAAGAAGGTTGAAAACGCCGACTTTGAAGTTGTTGATGATAAGTAACTTGAAAAGTGAATAAGCAATCCAATTGCTCAGAGCAATCGGATTGCTGGGCAAATTGACAATTAAAGAGCGAAGGCGAGGCAACACCTCGCCTTTGTTGTCTTAACAAAAAGAACTCATACAAAGGAGTCTTCTATGAAAGTTTTTATCGCCGACGCACTTCCCGAAAAAACAATACGGGACCTTGAAGCAATTGGCGCCGCGGTCATCAACAAACCGAAAACGAAGACGGAAGAACTTGCCGGTGCGATCGGCGACTGCAATATTCTCGTTGTCCGTTCTACTGAAGTGCACGCGGATTGTATTTCGTCGGCGAAGAATTTATCGCTCATCATCCGCGCCGGTGCCGGTGTGAACAATATCGACATGAAAGCGGCAAACGCGCGTGGCATTTATGTCTCCAATTGCCCCGGAAAAAATTCCGTTGCCGTTGCCGAGTTGACGATGGGATTGCTGCTTGCACTCGACAGAAGGATCGCCGACAATGTCATCGATCTGCGGAATGGGAAATGGAACAAGAGCGAGTATTCGAAAGCGGACGGTCTGTTTGGAAAAACTCTCGGTGTTGTCGGCGTGGGGCAAATTGGAAAAGAAGTAATTAGCCGTGCGAAAGCATTCGGACTGAATGTGATTGCCTGGTCACGCTCACTGACCGATGAAACGGCGGAAAAATTAGGGGTGCAGCGCGCAACGACGATCAACGAACTTATTGCAGAGAGCGACATCGTTTCTGTCCACCTCGCATTGAAGCCGGAGACGAAGAAGATCATTTCAAAAGAGATCATTGCACTGATGAAGCCGGATGCAATCTTCCTGAACACTTCCCGCTGGGAAGTTGTGGATGAAGATGCATTGTACGAAGCGGCAAAAGCAGGAAAGATCCGCGTGGGACTCGATGTCTTTTCCGGCGAGCCGGAAGACAAGTCATCTCCCTTTACGAACAAACTTGCGACGCTACCGAATGTGTACGGCACGCACCACATCGGAGCATCGACCGAGCAGGCGCAGAATGCCATCGCTGATGAAACTGTGGCGATCATCAAACAATATAAAGAGCGCGGCACGGTGAAGAACTGGGTGAATAGGGCGAAAGCGACCGCGGCAAAATATCAACTGGTGATTCGTCATTACGACAAGCCCGGCGTGCTGGCGAATGTCTTCAACAGTTTGAAGACGGAGAGCATCAACATCCAGGAAGTGGAGAACCTGATCTTTGAAGGGAGCGACACGGCGGTCTGCTCGCTGAAACTCGAATCGAAACCGAGCGACTATACGCTCGACATGATCCGTTCTCGGACGCAGGAAGTGATACAGGTGCAGTTGGTTCAATTATAGAACCACCCCCTTCCCCCTCCTTGACAAGGAGGGGGATTGAGGGGGTGGTTGGAGGAAGTTATGACCGGCATAATCATCTGGCTTATCCTCATCGCACTGGCAGCACTGCTGCTGTGGATGATCATCAATAAAAAAATGAGCGGCGGTGAGGGGAACTTTGCAGCAACCTCGGTCTTTTCTGACATGCAGAATGAGGACAAGCGCAAAGCGATGGAGACGGTAATTGAAGAAGCGGCGGGAAAGAAACGGTTTGAGCAGGAGAGCGGGGAGAAAGAAAAACCGGGAGATGAAAAGCATTAACCGCAAAGGCGCTAAGGCGCAAAGAATATTTAAATAATGTCATTCCCGTGTCTTGTCCGCCTTCTGTTGGCGGATGCTCAAAGGCGCGGCGAATATTAATTAGATGTGGCGATAGTCCATATGGAGGGAAGGCTTTTAACCGCCCTCACAAATTGCTGGATTCCTGCTTACGCAGGAATGACAATGATTTGATGTTCTCTGTGTCTCAGTGTCTCTGTGGTAAAAGCATGAGACCTGAATCCTGAACCCTGAAACTCTTAATTTTTACGAAACCATGAACTTCAACAAATTCACAATCAAATCACAGGAAGCGGTGCAGAATGCGCAGGAGATCGCTTCCAGTTACGGCAATCAATCGATCGAGCCGGAACATTTGCTCGCTGCGCTGGTGCAGGATGGGCAAGGGATTGTCACGCCCATTTTGCAGAAACTCGGTGCGAATGTCAATTACATCAAGATAAAGATCAACGACGTTGTCGAGAAAATTCCGAAAGTGAGCGGCTCGCAGCAGTATGCTTCTCCCGTTCTGCAAAAAGTGTTCGAGCAGGCGCAGAAGGAAGCGGAGAATCTCAAAGACGAATACATCAGCACGGAACATCTGCTGCTTGGTCTGCTCGATCAAAAGAGCAACGCGGGAGTAAAATTGCTTCTTGATCAGGGAGTAACGAAAGAAGGCGTGCTGAAAGCATTGAAGGATGTCCGCGGCACGCAGCGGGTGACCGATCAAAATCCCGAAGACAAATATCAATCGCTCCAGAAGTTTGGACGCGATCTGAACGACCTTGCCCGTAAAGGTAAACTCGATCCTGTCATCGGTCGCGAGGATGAGATCCGTCGCGTGCTGCAGGTCCTTTCACGCCGCACCAAAAATAATCCTGTCCTGATCGGCGAGCCGGGTGTTGGTAAAACTGCTATTGCGGAAGGTTTAGCGCATCGGATAATCGAAGGTGATGTTCCCGAAAGTCTCAAAACGAAACGGATCGTCGCTCTCGACTTTGCGGCAATGATCGCCGGG
>JACPGG010000052.1:13051-19734 GCA_016182545.1 Ignavibacteriales bacterium | reverse complement strand
CGTACCCATCCATCGGAAGAATTTTGGCAAGCCCGAACACTTCAAAGCCGCTGTACAAACCTTTGTCGAAATAGATCCTGAACTTTTTATTCAATCGAAGGTCGAGATACAGATCTCCCTGCATCTGGAAGAAACTCGACGACGAATTCTGTTCGCGGAAATAGAAGAGCGTCCTGTAATCCATGCCGATCGTAAAGAAATCGTTCAGCATCGGAGAGTACTCTTCGATATCGGTCTGCTCTTTGAATGTTGCCATCGGAAGTTCTTCGCGGCCGTACGTTGCGCCGAACGTGCTGCGCATCCCTTTGCCGCTCGGGTTGATGTGGCACGACTGGCATTTCGCTCCTTGCCGCGTGGCAAACTTCGGCAGTGCCTCGGTAACATTGGCGATAAAGATCGCACTGATAAGGAGAAACAGCGATATTCGTTTCATTGGATTCCTCCGGTTGGAAATAGTCGAAAGCATGAGTGCACGGTCAATGTATTATTTACGGATTACATTTGCAAGATGTACGGAGAAGTACGTGAGAAATATCAAACCCGTTTGCGGCGATTTTTAATATAGTCGACAAAAATAAACTGTCCAAGATTGCTCAGTGATGAATAATAGGCCCGTCCTTTATTCGCCTTTGTCAGTTCCTCGACAAAATTGATGAGATATGGATCTTGCGCGATCATGAAGGTGCTGATGGTGATCTTTTCGCGGCGGCATTGCACCGCTTCGTCAAGCGTTTTATTGACGATCTTCGGATCGAGCCCGAATGAATTTTTATAGAGACGTCCGGCATCGTCGAACATCGCGGAGGGCTTGCCGTCCGTGACCATGAAGATCTGTTTGTTCACATTCCCGCATTTTCGCAAAATATTGCGCGCCATTTGTAAACCTGCGCGTGTGTTGGTATGGAACGGTCCCACCTGCAGGAACGGTATCTCCGCAAGACTGATCAACTGCGCGTCGTCCCCGAATGTGAGACAGGCGAGGAAGTCCTTCGGAAATTTTGTTTGGATCAGTTCTGCAAGCGCCATTGCAACTTGCTTTGCCGGGGTGATCCTGTCTTCGCCGTACAACACCATGCTGTGCGAAATATCGATCATGACGACGGTTGCACATGACGAGAGATTCTCGGTTTCGTACACTTCAAGATCGTCTTCAATAAGATTGAAGTTATCGATGCCGTCCCGTTTGAGCGCATTGGTCATCGTCGATGTCAGATCGATATTGGTCGGCATGTCGCCGAAATTCCATTTCTTCGTTTCGCTCAACCGTTCAACGCCACTGCCGGTGTGCGGTGTTTCGTGGCTGCCGAACTGGTTCTTCCTGAGTGAGGAGAATATTTCCTTCAATGCATCCTGTCTGATCTTCTGGATACCTTTTGTCGTCAATTCGAATTTATTGTTCGCTTCTTCGATGACTCCGAGTTCTTTCAACTTATCGATCAACTCTTCCATGGAAAGATTCTCATCAAAAATGCCGTACTCTTCCGCCAGCTGACGAAGCCATTGCAGCGCCTCTTCAACATCGCCGCTGGTCTGCAGCACGAGATAGTTGAACAGTTTGGTCAGTTGCTCCAGTTTCTGTTCATCGGTCGTGGAATGTTCATTCCATTGTGAGTATTGAAATCTCATTATTGTTTTTCAGGCAGATGACGCTGATCGGCGCAGATATTTTCAGCGTTTATCCGCGAGATCTGCGGGACTCGGTTTAATCGTACTCTTCAAACTTTCCCTTATTGCTGAAGATCGTACCGACCATATCTTTGTAATGCGTCACGTGGTCGATCTCGTCCTTTGCGATCTTGGAATTCTGATGCAGACCGTCCAGCACAAACTCCATTGCCGAGGCGAGTCCGTACTGGTCGCTGTCGTTCAGTTTGAAATATTTTTTTGTCACGTCCTTCAATGTTGGCACGCGGTTGAGCTCCGTGAAGTATGCAGCGAACGGCATGTCGTCCGCAACCTCCAGCGCATTGCCACCTTCGAACCACGTGACAATTTTTGCGTACTCACTTACTTCTTTTGCTGTTTGACCCTGTTGTTGTCCTTGTGTCCGCTTTGGCTTCTGCAGCGGATCCGGAAAATATTTTTTGAAGATCTCTCTGGTCGCTTTTCCGATCAATGCCCTGCCGACCTTCAATGCCCCTTCCTGTTCACCTTCGAACACCAACTCAACTTTTCCTGTAACGCCGGGAAGGACATGCGGCAGGTCGCACATGCGGGGAACGATATGTTTTTCATTGAGAATGATCGCACGGCGTTCCGCGTTGCTGATCAGATTTTCCATCGCCGCGATCGTCAATCGTGCACTGACGCCCGACTTTTGATCGACGAACTCGCTCTTCCGTGCTTCGAATGCAACATTCTCGATGATCTCTTTAAAGTAGTAGGGGAGATGAATTTCTTTTCCGTTCCGGTCGACCCACGCTTCTTGCTCTGTGATCGTGATCGCGTCTTCGATCGTTCGGGGATAATGAGTGAGTATCTGAGAATCGATCCTGTCTTTCAACGGCGTGATGATGCTGCCGCGGTTTGTGTAATCTTCGGGGTTTGCCGTAAAGACGAGGAACACATCGAGCGGAATGCGGATATTGAAGCCGCGTATCTGCACATCTTTTTCTTCGAGGATATTGAACAGTCCCACCTGTATTCGCGGTTGAAGATCGGGGAGCTCGTTGATGGCAAAAATGCCGCGGTTGCTTCGCGGAATCAGTCCGAAGTGGATCGCTCCTTCATGCGAGTAATGCAATCGCTGCGTTGCCGCCTTGATCGGGTCGATATCGCCGATAAGATCGGCGATCGTCACGTCGGGTGTCGACAGCTTCTCGCTGAAGCGCTGGTCACGATGGATCCATTCGATCTCCGTTTCATCGCCGAATTTGTTCACCTGGTCGACGCCGAATTTGCTGACGGGACGAAACGGATTGTCATTGATCTCACTCCCTTTGATGACAGGGATGAATTCGTCAAGCAGAGAAGGGAATTGACGGATCAATCGTGTCTTTGCCTGTCCGCGGAGTCCGAGCAGAATAATATCATGCTTGGCGAGTATTGCATTGATCAACGCAGGGACGACAGTCGAATCGTATCCGATAATTCCGGGGAAGAGCTGTTCATTGCGCTGCAGTTTAACAATGAGATTTTCCCGAATCTCATCTTTTACCGATCTGACTTTATATCCGCTGTTTTTCAGTTCACCGAGTGTCGTTGGGCGGGACATAAGACTGTTTACTCCTTTTTCTCAATATACTTTTGCGCTGTGCCAAAATCAATTTTGTTGTTCACAAAGTTCCCCTTATCTTCAAACATTAAGTCGTTCGGGCTGTAATCTTGAAATCTTCAAAGCTTGCAATCTTGTAATGTATCATGACCCTTCCCAATAAAACAGTTGTCTTCCGGTTAAGTTCCATCGGCGATATTGTGTTATCGTCGGCGTTGCTCCGTGTCATGCGGCAGTCGGCAGGAAAAGATGCACGCATTGATTTCGTCGTACGGAAAGAGTATGCCGAATTGGTCCGTTCGAGCCATCATCTTTCGATTGTGCACGAATACGATGTCGATTCCGGGTTTGACGGACTGAAAAAACTTGCAAAAGAATTGTACGACGAGCACTATGATCTTGCGGTTGATATTCACGACAGCATCCGCACGAAATTTTTACGCACGACATGCAGACCGAAAGAGACTGTGGTGATCGACAAGCGAAAATTCGAACGCTGGCTGCTGGTGAACATGAAACGGAACGCGTACGACGACGAACTCTCCGTTGCCGAGCGCTACATTGAGACGGTCGAAAAATACGGCGTGAAGAATGACGGGAAAGGACTGGAGATATTTATTCCCGATTCTATTCTGTTCGATGTTTCAGGCAAGATGGGCAGATTGAAATTGAATCGTTTCGAAAAGGTGGTGGGGATCTGTCCCGGTGCGAAACATTTCACCAAGCGGTGGCAGAAAGAAAAATTTGCCGAAGTCGCCGTGCGTACGGCAAACGAGTTTCATGCAAAGATCCATCTGTTCGGCGGCGCCGACGAAAGAGCTGACTGTGCGTTCGTTGCGGATGAAGTCTCCCGCGGAGTTTCACCGGATGCAGTCACGAATTTTGCCGGTGAATTCTCAATCTTAGAAACGACCGCTGCGCTTGAATTTTGCGATGTCGTCATCACGAACGACAGCGGATTGATGCACCTCGCCGCCGCCAAGCAAAAAAAGATCGTCGCTATCTTCGGTTCAACGGTAAACGAGTTCGGTTTCTATCCGTACGGAACGGAATCGATCGTCATTGAGCGAAAAGATCTTGAATGCCGTCCGTGTACGCACATAGGACGGAAGTCATGTCCCAAAGAGCATTTCAAATGTCTCGTTGATATATCCGCTGATGAAGTTTTTGAGGCGACAAAGAAAATGATTCAATGATCTGATGTAGAAAAGCGTTGATTTGTAGGCATATTTCGCTGCTCGTTCTGCATCGGCATTTGTATTGCATCTCGCATACCCTTCTTCTATATTAATCCACGTTTTTCTTCGCCATAGTTGAACCTATGACACTCAGCCAAACGACAAAATCGCTCATCTCTGAAATCAATGCTGCCTCCGGCAACACACTGCAGCGTTCCATGGATCTCGGTGCACTTCTTGAAACAGCACACCAAAATTCTCTTCATGATATTCTGAATGATCTCGCCTTCTCCGCAAAATTTCTTATCAAGTCGTTCGACCTGATGAAAAAAGTCGGCAAGGGGGGAGAAGGATACGATAAACTGGAATCGGAATTCACATCGCAGATAAAAAAATCACACGCACTGATTTCACAGTTGCTCGAAAAATCCGATGCAATGACAAAAGCACACTTTACGGGCACGTATCTTTCGATGGATACGATCGCGATGCAGAATCTGATGCAACTGTTCCACGATCTGAGTTGGTACAAAAATTATCTTATTGATAAAAGGTAGTAGTCGTACTCCGCAGAGATGTGATAAAAAACGCTTGATAAGATTTTCCAAATCTTCCGCCAAAGGCGGACATGTTAGGATTTGGAAAATCTAAAACCCTGAAAGGACCGTCGTATGGCGAAGAAACCGAAAAAACGTGCGCACAAAAAAATAAAATCTCGTTCCGTTAAAAAGCACAAGAAGAAATCTCACCCAAAACCGAAACCGCGTTCTACACCGAAAAAGAAAAAACCGGCGCGTACACAGCCGAGATATATTTCAGCAAGATCCGAGCCATCGTCAGTGATCCGATCTGCCTCCTCCGAGCCATCATCGAAACATAATCCATACGAAGATGTGTTGCGCAATTTTGAGACGGCGGCAAAGAAGATCAATCTCAACGACGGCGACTCGCTGCTTATCAAAACTCCGGACCGTGAACTGCGCGTGGAACTTCCCGTGATGATGGATGACGGGAAACTCCATTCCGTGATCGGCTACCGTGTGCAGCACAACAACGCGCGCGGTCCATACAAAGGGGGGATCCGCTATCATCACGAAGTTGATATCGACGAAGTGCGCGCGCTTGCATCGCTGATGACATGGAAGACCGCGATCGTCGACATTCCGTTCGGCGGTGCAAAAGGGGGGATCACGATCGATCCGACAAAACATTCCATGGGAGAACTGGAGAGGATGACGCGCGAATTTACATCGCGTATCGAAAGCATCATCGGTCCGCTGGAAGATATTCCCGCACCGGATGTGAATACGAACGCGCAGACAATGTCCTGGATGATGGACGAATACAGCAAGCATCACGGCTATTCGCCCGCCGTCGTGACCGGCAAGCCGGTGGAACTCGGCGGCTCGCTCGGACGCGAAGAAGCGACCGGACGGGGAGTTTGCATCGCCCTGCGCGAATCGGCAAAGACGCAGAAGCTCGACCTGAAAAAGATCACCGTTGCCGTGCAGGGATTCGGGAATGTCGGCTCGCACACGGCGAGAATTCTTGAACAGGAGATGGGAGTGAAGGTCGTTGCACTGAGTGACGTGAAAGGGGGAATTTACAATCCGCGCGGCATACGGTACGCCGACGCTCTCGCGCAATTGAAGAACACCGGCAGCATTGTCGGACTCAAAGGATGCGTGAAACTGACGAACGAAGAACTGCTGGAACTGAAATGCGACGTGCTGATCCCTGCCGCGCTCGGTAACCAGATCCGCGCGGACAACGCGCAGAATGTGAAAGCGAAACTGGTCATCGAAGCAGCCAACGGTCCGACCACCGTGGAAGCGGATGAGATCCTCGCATCGAAGAACATTCCCGTAGTGCCTGATATTTTTGCCAATGCGGGGGGCGTGACAGTCAGCTACTTCGAGTGGGCGCAGAATATGCAGCAGTTCAAGTGGGAGTATCCCCGCGTGGTGAACGAACTGGAGAAGATCATGACCGGCAGTTACCAGGCGGTACTTCAGGCGACTGAAAAGCACAAAGTGCCGATGCGTATCGGCGCGTTCATTCTTGCAGTGGAGCGCGTGGCGAAAGCGGCGAAGTTGAGGGGGATATAGATTGAACAATACTCACGTTGAAATTCCCTCGGAAGCAATTGCTGCATTGGAGAAGGGAAATAAGATCGAAGCGATCAAGATCGTGCGGATCGCAAAGAATCTCGATCTGAAAGATTCGAAAGATCTGGTCGAGTCATATCTCGGCAGCAATCCGGTGTTCGAACAGCGCTTCCAAGCCATACA
>JACPGG010000052.1:0-13032 GCA_016182545.1 Ignavibacteriales bacterium | reverse complement strand
TCGCAAAGTTTTAATGTGGCTTGTGCTGGCTGCGATTGCGATTTTGGCATATCTTGTTTATGCTGACAAAGTGTGAATTTTCATTTTTTGCCCTTTGGTGATTGTGGATGGCTAAAAAAATTCAAATCCTCATTGCGTGTTTATTGTTGTCTTGCTCGCATCAGCCTACACAAACGGAAAACCCCGTAAAAGAAGACATCTCTAGCTATTTTCCCTTGAACATTGGAAATCGATGGGTCTACTCATATGGTGCAAATGATGGTCCCTTGATAATTATGCGATCAATCGATACGATTTTGAATCTGGATAATGGAGGTCGCCTATATGGTTTTGTCGATTCCTTGTCCACGTTCGATTCTTTAATCAATGGTGACGTTAGAGGTTTTTATACATATAACAACGGAAGATTCTATTTTTATCGTTCGTTAAGCGACACAACAAATATTATGATTCCATTCTTACAGAGTCCGATCAAGGTAGGTTTCAAATGGACATGGAATTCAAAGGATGCAAATGGTTCAAGAGAAATTTGTTCAATATATTTGGATACGTTTAACGGTGTTACAGATACAGTGGTACTTGTTGTTCACACTTCTAGTGGCGGGATTCTGCCAACCGATTATTCGATTGATTCAGTATGGTATATGAAAGGGATTGGAATGATCAAAGAGGTTTCAGAATCTCACTCATTCGGTGTACACTATACTCGCTATGAACTTTTACAGTGTGCTATTCAATAAGGCTTGTGCAAAGCAGCACAGATTTTCTTAAAGACCCACTAAGGTTTGAATCATGAGCGTCAAAGGTATCATCTGGGACTACGACGGCACTCTGGTCGACACGCGTGTGAAGAACTACAATGTCGCCCGGGCTCTGCTGACATCGTTTGTCGGTGAGCGGGCGAAGGATTTTCCGGCATTTGCTTCGCTGGAGATATATGAAACAGCGAACAGGAAATATGCAAACTGGCGGGAATTGTATCATAAAGAATTCGGACTGAACGACGAAGAAACCAATGCGGCAGGGAGTCTCTGGACCGAATACCAACTGCGCGACACGACCGACGTGGAGTTTTATGATGGAGTCGGTGAGACAGTCCTCCGGTTGAAGAAATATCCCCACGGCATCGTCTCGCAAAACTCACACCAGAACATCAAGAACAATCTCGAACGGCACGGCATTCTCGATCATTTCCGGTTTATCATCGGGTATGAAGAGGTTGATATCAGGAAACAGAAGCCGGATCCGGAAGGATTATTGATGGGTATCTCGAAGATCGGGAATTTCAATCATGCGGATACCATCGTGTACGTCGGCGACCATGATACCGACGCACATTGTGCCAACAATGCCAATCAACAACTGGGACGGAAGGCGATCGTTACCATTGCAGCCGCATACGGATTATACGATCCGACAGGCGGGTGGACCCACAAACCTGATTTTACCGCACATCATCCGTCAGAAATAGTAAAGATCGTGGAAAGCATTGATAAGGGATGATGCAGGTACTTTTCATCATCGTATTCTTCTTTCAACAGAATGGATCGGACATTCGTCTTGTTCTTGCCCGTGCCGCTGAAAGTCAGGTGGGAGTAACGCTGCGGTATGTATCGGCATACGAACGGTTGGAATATCCCGGCGGCGATGTGCCGATGGAACGTGGCGTCTGTTGCGATGTGATCGTGCGAGCGTTCAGGAAGATCGGGGTCGATCTGCAGAAAGAGATCTACGAGGATAAGAAACAGAATATCGATGCGTATCCGAATTTCTGGAGCGCGAAAATAGCGGACCGCAATATCGATCATCGCCGTGTGCCGAATTTGACGAGGTATTTCAAACGAAAAGGAAAATCGATCGCATTGGATGCCGACTATGAACCGGGCGATGTCGTGGCGTGGCTTCTTCCGTCGGGATTGTATCATATCGGTATCGTTTCAGATGATGTTGTTGAAGGGGAACCAAGGAAGTATATGATCCACAACATCGGCAGCGGCGCGAAGAAAGAAGATGTGCTGGAGAACTATACGATCATCGGACACTTTCGGTGGTAATACTTTACGACAAACTAATTCTGAAGAGGGTATGAAAAAAATTCTTTTTATTCTCGTTGCAACGATTGTACTGCTCGGTTGTTCTCCGTTATCCGAAGACCGTTTTAAAAATCCCGGAAATGGAGTAGTGCGGGACAATGTGATCGATATGATCGGTTCCGAAAAGTCCGGACCGCTTGAAGCGGAATATGAATTCAAAGACAGCGCGGTTGTACGTTATACTCTCTACTATCCTGATAGAAAGAAAAAAATGGAATCACTGCCCGACTCAGGCAGGTGGGTGTGGCCTGTGAGTGAATATTTTGAACCCGGACAATTGAAAAGAGTATATGTTACTTCCGACAGCATCTTTTTATCGGACAGACAATGGTATGAAAACGGGAATCCAGAGTTGGAATTTTCCCGCTCTGAAGGGAAGAAAGACAGGGGTGTACGGTATTATGCAAATGGAAACAGAAAAGAAGAATTCGAATTTGTCAACGAACAACGTCACGGCATCTGGGCGGAGTGGGATTCACTCGGCAATCAGACCCGCAATGAAGAGTATGTGAACGGAACATTGAAAAGAAAATAACAATTCAGGAGAATAAGAGAATGAATCGCACCTATGTTGTTATTCTGCTCTCCACGGTAATTATCATCGGTTGTACGATCCGCCGGCAAAATGAATCGTCCCGCGACGGAGTAACAGTCACGACCGAGCAGATAACAAATTCCCCAACCGATAGATACAAAAAAGTCACCTATTCGAAAGATTCCCGACCGTACAAAGAATTGGGCTACTTTGACAACGGCAACCGCTTTTACGAAGCGTATTACGCACGTTTGGATACGTTGCGGGTCGCGACATTGATAAATTATTTTCAGAACGGGGAATTAGCTTCAGTCAGCATTATTGACGGCAGCAAATTGATAACGCGATATGCATACTATCCGGACGGGAAGATCCAGTTGAGGCACAACGGCTATACAGGAGTTGAAGAGAATTGGAATCATGACGGGAAACTTCAAAGCGTGGTTGAATACTCCGGTGTCATCCCCAAACGTGTTACAAAATGGCATACCAACGGCAGGATGAGTGAACTGAGTGAATGGAGCAACGACTACCTCAACGGGAAGTGGTTTCAATGGGATTCACTCGGCAACCAGACGAGAAAAGAACTGTATGACATGGGAAAGTTAAAGCGCTAACCATCATTCTTGTCTGTACAATAAAAAAGCCGGTTGTCGTTCGACAATCGGCTTTTTTTGTGCTGCAATAACCGTTGCTAGTTAAACATATACCGCAATCCAATCTGTATCTGCCACCGCGAATCGAGTCCTGGATCATCAACATACGTCTCTTTGATTGACGGATCGAAATTGAATGTCGGGTTACCTGAACCGTCGAATCCTTTGAACTGCAACGGTGACGTTGCCAGCGGACTTGCAACGCTCCGCACACCCCAATCGGAACTGATGAGGTTCAGCACGTTCAGAATATCGAACGTCAATTGGAATGTATGATTGCTTCCGCCCATCGGTATCATGAAATCCTGCAGGATCTTCAAGTCCATGTTGGCAAACCACGGATTGACCGCGCCGAATCGTTCTGCGATCTTGCCGCGGTTATTTTTCAGGTAATCATCCTGTTCAATGAATGTATTGAATGCTGCATATTGCTGTGCGGGAGTATAGACGGTACCTGTTGCATCGGTATAGTTCACGAAGATGATGTCATTCTGATCTTTTGGAATATAGATAAGATCGTTGCCACCTTGACCGTCGCCGTTCACGTCGCCCGCGTACGTAAATGAATAGCGATTTCCTCCGGATCCCGCAAACCGGTTTCCTTCAGAGACTTCGGCAAAGAGACCGAAGCTGGTTGCCCATTGATCCGACCAGGAAATTTTGTATGTGGCACTCGCCGTAAAGCGATGACGGATACCAAATTGGGAATAACTCAATTCCGGTTTGTTCGGATCTCCCTGTACAGGATTTCCGGACCAGAGTACGCTTGCAATTTCTGTCGACTGCATCACGTTTTGCGCCTCGAGATATGCATACCCAAGACTTGTGCTCAAGCCGGATTCGAATCGCTTTCTCAATTGTGCAGCGATGCTGTAGTTGTATCCCTCGTCGGTATTGTCGATGACATAAATACCGGCACCGCCGTCGGCATTCAATTCAAACGGGTTCACAGGGAATGCAGCACCTCCGAAATACGGTCTGCCGTCAGGAAGGGTACGGATCGGTGTTCGAAGATCGGCATTACGGATGTAGACAGCGTTGATATCTTTGCTGTACAACACCTCAAGTGTTCCGAGCACGTCCCACGGCAACTGATGGTCGAGAGCGAGGTTTGTTGTCCAGACCTGCGGCCATTTGAAATCCGATGCCGCTGCATTGACATCGAATGAACGCAAATGGGCGGGAAGGTTCGGGTTTTGTCCGGGATTTGAGATCACATTGCCGATCCAGACGAACGGAACACGTCCGGTAAATATCCCTGTTCCGCCGCGTAACTGCATCGTCCGGTCGCCGTTCACATCCCAGTTGAAACCGACGCGGGGTGAAAGCAACAGTGCTGTTTCAGGAAGTTTGCTCTGGTCAACTTTTTCTGTCTTATCATTTTCATCCAATGCGGTCAGCGAGGTCGAGAATGGATTTGCGACCGGGTTGGTGTACATCGGAATGTCGACACGAACACCGTACGTCAGGTTGAGATCCTCATTCACAAGAAATTCATCCTGTGCGTAGAACGCGAGTTGTCCCACATCGATATCTTCGCCTTTGAATGGTCCGGCATCAGCAGCGGCGGTCATGGCATTGAAATTCAAGAACGACGTATCTGCCGGATTGGTATATTTGAAGAATTGCTGGAGAGAAGAAAATGTCGTTCCACCAAATCCACCGGCAGTTGAAGGAGGTCCGAGGAAGAAGACGCCGTACCGGAAAATATTGAACGCGTTGAAGAACGAGAACTTCTCGTACGTGGCGCCGACAGTGAATACGTGGTTGTCCATATAGAAACTGAAGTTATTCGTCAACTGCAGGACATCCTGATCCAGAATATTGTGGATCGAGAACGGTTCATGTCCCAGCGTCGTGTATGTGACGCCTCCTTCGGCGATCTCGATCGTCGGAAACGGTTTACTGCGCGGATCGCGATTGTCACGGAAACGGTTATAACTGACGAAGAACCTGTTTGCAAATTCATCGTAGCGGCTGTTCACTTCGAGCGCGAACGAATTCAACTTGTTGTTGATCGCGTAGCCCGAGTTCTGGAACGGAAGGCTGTTCGAGTTCGGTCCGCGACCGGTGTTGTTTGCGCTCAACACGAACGGATGCGGTCCAAGATCGCGCTTTGCATTCAACATATTGTACCGGAATGTTATGTTATGATTCTCGTTCGCATTCCAGTCCAATTTGAGGAGTAATTTTTCATTGTTCGTTTCGTTGATATATCCTTCGTACGCACCCGGATCGTATCCATAGACCTGGATCATCCTGTTGCGGATCGAATCGAGTGCGGATGCGCGGACGCGTGAAACGCCGGCGCCGGATTGACCGCGGTTCGCTACAAAATTAGAACCGGGATCGTCACGCCGTTCCAGTTCCGCGTTAATAAAGAAAAAGAGTTCATTCTCTATGATCGGTCCGCCGACGGAAACGCCCGATTGATTGAACGAAAGATCGGGATTTGCTATGACATCTGTTCCGCGCACCGTGTTTCCCAAAAGACTTTCATTCCGGATAAAACTGTAGATCGAACCTTTCACCATGTTCGTGCCGCTCTTCGTTACAGTATTGATACCGGCACCGGTGAATCCACCTTCACGTACATCGAACGGAGCAATGGAAACCTGCACTTGATCCACCGCGTCGAACGGAACAGGTTCAGCGCCGGTTTGTCCGCCCGGTGCCGGATCGTCGAGTCCGAACGGATTGTTGAAGTAGGAACCGTCGAGCGAAATATTATTGAAGAGCCAGTTCCGTCCGCCGAAACTGAAGTTGCCGTCGCTGCGGGGATCCAATCTTGTAAGATCGCGCGTGCTTCGTTTGATCGAAGGAAGTTCTTTAACGGCATTACGATCGACATAGGTCGCAGCTCCTGTGCGTCCGCTGTTCAGGACCGGATCTGTTTCCGCGATGATGACAACTTCCTGTCCCTCAACGGTTGTTTCAACGAGCCAGAAATCGATACGCATTTCCTGACCGAGGCTGAGGTAAATCTCTTTTTGGCTTTCGCCTTTATACCCGACGAGAGATGCGGTGACCGAGTACGGTCCGCCGATCTTCATGTTGGGAATATTGTATTGACCTGTGCTGCGCGTTGAGGCGCCGTAGCGTGTACCTGTCGGTTCGTGCACGACAACGACGATGGCGCCGGGGAGTGCTTCCCCTTTTTCAGACATGACGATACCGCTCATTGAAGCGGTTGTGACACCCTGGGAATAGAGCTGTGAGGAAAAAACAAGAGCTGCACAAAAGAACAACATGTGCCGAAGTAGAAAACGAAATAACATGACAAGTCTCCTTATATGTTATTGGGGAAGTGGTTCGTTTATTGATGCCTGGTCTGAAACTCCTTTCTTTACGGGATTCAGGCAATTCCCTCGTGATCCCTTAAAATTGCGTGAAGTTTGTCAAAAAAAGAGTAATTTGTCAAGTAATATTATTCATCAATGCTCAATAAAGTAGTGCTTCATTTGTCTTTTCCTCCTTATCAATTTTCCCTACCTTTCTCTAACCATTTCAGAAAGCAATGATATGAAAAAACTCATTCTTTTTACACTTTCTATCGGTTCTTTACTTTTCTCACAAGTTCAAACCGGCATCGAAGCCTTGAATGAATCGGGCTTTGCTCAATTAAAAGGAAAACGCATCGGACTCATCACCAATCCCACCGGCATTACGCCTGATTTCCGAAGCACGGTCGACATACTCGCATTAGCAAAGAATTGTACGCTCGTTGCCCTTTACGGTCCCGAACACGGTGTGCGGGGGGACGTTCCGGCGGGGGGATACATCGAATCGTACAAAGATGCTGCAACCGGATTACCGGTCTATTCTCTGTACGGCAAAACCCGCAAACCAACATCCGAGATGTTGAAGGGAGTTGAGGTGCTTGTGTACGATATTCAGGATATCGGCTCACGTTCGTATACCTACATCAATACGATGGCGTATGCGATGGAGGCGGCTGCCGAGGACAATATCGAATTCGTCGTACTGGATCGTCCGAATCCATTGAATGGAAACCGTGTGGAAGGGAATATACTCGACCTGAAATTCCGTTCGTTCGTCGGGCAGTACCCGATTCCGTATGTGTACGGAATGACATGCGGTGAGTTTGCCACAATGCTGAATGAGGAAGGATGGCTTGCTGACGGAAAGAAATGCAAACTGACCGTGATCAAAATGAAGAACTGGAAACGTTCAATGCACTGGGAAGAGACCGGATTGCCGTGGGTCCCTACATCACCGCACGTGCCGAACGAGTTCGATGCGGCGTATTATTCTGCGAGCGGCATCATCGGTGAATTGGAAACGGTCAACATCGGTGTCGGCTATACAATGCCGTTCCAGCTTGTTGGTGCAGAATGGATTAACGGGTCGAAACTTGCGGAAGTGTTGAACGCAAAAAATCTTCCGGGAGTCCGATTTCGCCCGTTGTCCTATCAACCGTTCTACGGCAAGCAGCAGGGAAAACAGTTGCACGGTGTGCAGATCCACATTTCAGATAAGACCGTTGTGAACCTGACGAACCTGAATCTGTATATTATCGAAGCACTCATCGCGTTATATCCTGATAAAAATCCTTTCATACTTGCGGACGAGAACAGGATTGCGATGTTCGACAAAGTGATGGGTACCGATGCCGTGCGCAAAAATTTATCGAATGGTATCTCTGCCGCGACGATCATCGCATCATGGCAGAATGAAATATCGGAATTCATGAAACTCAGAAAGAAATATCTGTTGTATGAATAAAAAGTTCTTTTCCATACTCTGTTTCGTGGTATTGTCCACCGCGCTGTCTGCTGTGGCACAGCCCACATCGTCGTTGTTCACTTCGGATTCGCTCTTAATGTTCCTTCCGTTCAAAGACAAGTCAGGATTCAAGGGAAAATGGAATATCACCACCGATGTACCGCGGTTCCTCACTGCCTACATGAAAGAGCGGTTCAGAGTCGGTGTGGTTTCACCCGTTTCTGTGAAGCGATTCCTGGAATGGAAAGAGATCGATTCAAACCGCGTGTACGAACCGGGAGTGCTTCAGCAGTGTGCCGAACGATTTCGCGTCCGGTATCTTGTTGTCGGTACAATCGAAGAGTTCTCGATATCGCGGTTTATGGTCTCCGAAGTGCAGCTTGCGGGGTACGAAGCGTTCGCTGCCGAAGTAAGGATCTCATTTGCGCTGTACGATGCGGCGCGTGCTGGAAAAGGAGGATCCAACGGCATTGTATATGAAGGTGATGCGGAAGGGCTCGTGAAGGATCGCAATGTAGGTTTGACGCTGTTCGGCAAACAGACGGAAAGAATGTCGCAGTATTTTTTACTCGACGATCTGGCATTCGGCAGCGATGCATTCAACGGGACAATCATCGGCGAAGCGTTATTGAAATGTGGTGACGATCTCGGGACGAAGCTCGAGCGGGCGGTCCCGAATCTCGTAAGCAAATCTGTCGTCCTGTCGTCGTCGGTTGTGATCGATTCCGCTGCAGCCGATTCTGCGATCGTGTTGAAGCGGCACCTTGTGAACGGCGAGATCGTTATTGTGGATGATAACGAAGTGTTCATCAACCTCGGTTCGCAGGACGGGATCAATATCGGAGATCTGCTTCCCGTCTTCAGTGAAGGGGAGGAGATCAAAGATCCGAATACCGGCGAGACACTTGGGAACCGCGATGAAAAGATCGGAGAGATCCAGGTGATCGAAATCAGAGCGGAACATCTTTCTTTGGCAACGATCGTTACCGGAAAAGGAACGATCGCTCCGAAGAACCGCATCAGGAAAGTACTCATCCGTTGAAAGAAGCCCATCTTCTTTGTATCTTTTTACAATGAAAGCAAAACTGTTCCTCCTCCTTCTTTCCCTGAGTGCGGCTGTCTGGCTCACACTCATCGTCCTGAAAAATATCGAAGTAAGCAATCTCATTGAATTCGGTACGGTACAATTTCGCCCCGATCTGACCGTTGAACAGGAACGTACTGCGTACGCCCTATTTGCCGAGTATTCGATCGTCGCTGTGATCGCGTACACGTTCGTCATCGTATCAGCTGCTGGATATTTGGCGACGAGCCATCAATCCGCACGCAACGAGGGATGGTTGCTGATGAGTGCGATTCTGCTTTTCATCTTTGTTCCGGTCGAACTCTATTGTTTTTGGCTCGACTGGAAATTGATCGGGCTGCAGCACTGGGGAGAATGGCCCGTTGAAGAATTCCGCAAAGTGTTCCTCAACAGGATCACGGCATTGGCTGGACTGCCGTTCATTGCGCAGTTGTGCTATTTTACAATCCCGCTGATCGTGATTTTTAAACCGTTACGACGTACAGATATATCTTCTGAATAATAAAATACTATTCCTATGAACTTCCGAATTTTCCTTCTCGTTATTATTGCCGTTCAATCCGTCGTATCTGCGGACTCGATCAACATTGCAATCTATTCAAAACCGTTTGTGAAGTATGTCGGTTCATTCCCGCCGTCAGCGAGCGAGCCGAATGCTCCGGATACAACAAGGATGGATCCAAACAATTTGATTGATAAAAAATACCTTACATTTATTGATTTTCCCGTACGACCCGTGAGTAATACGGGTTCATATTTTGGAATTGAGCTGCCTGATTCATTACCCATAAATCGTGTCAGAGCTTTCAATCTTTTTAATTCGCCTTTATCATATAGATTGAGAATACTGGGATACCAGCTTTTTGCATCTGTAAAGGACACATCCGCTTGGATTCTGATCGCAGAAAATCCAAACAACACGGACACCGTTTCGACATTTCTGGATATTCCTTTCCCTGATAAGAATAAAAAATGGCGTTATGTAAAATTGGTTTTGACATTTCAAAATGGAGTTAATAATACAGTTGTTTCCGAATTTGAAGTATATACCCCGCTCAACAGTATTAAAGCGATAAAATCGGTCACCTTTCCTGGGCCTCAGTATATCAATGGGGAAAGTATCAATGAAATAAAATGGGAATCATATAACCTAGCGCCGTCAGATAAGGTCAATATTTATTATAAACCAGCTTCCTCGCCGACGTTTGGTCCGCTCGCACTGGACGAACCGAACGACGGTTCTTTTTCATGGAATACAACCCTGATCCAAGACGGCGCATATTCCATAAAGATCGAGCCCGTTGCAGATGGAGAAAAACTGAGCCTCACGGCTCCGCTCACAATTCAGAATTATGCCGGCCTAACATGCAAATATGGCCCGTACGATCTGCAGGGAACCTCAGGCGTTGCTAGTTTTTATTCATCGGCATTATTGACCGATTCGCTCGAGTTGCAATGGAATTTTACGACGAACATCAAGAAAAATTTCAAATACCAGATCCACTATTCATTGGATAGCGGGAAAACTTGGTCATTCGGAGGCGTCGTCACCGACACGTCCAAACGTAAATTTTTCTGGAAGGCGCCGCAGAACAACATAACGGCACTCTATGCATTGTTCAGGTTCGAGATCCTTATCGATACGGTCTGTGTCGCCCGGGTACAATTGACACCGCCGCACATCGTTGTCGGGGGATGGGAATTTCTTTCGGTGCCGTGGGCAAAAGCCTCGCACCATGTTGCAAACAGCGTGGGAAATACGGCATCGTATAGACCGAACAATAGTTCGACTGATAATATTGTGCTTGGTCAGCCGTGGATCGTCAAAAGTAATGGAGACACGCTCATCGAATCGTTCTGGAATAAGAACAGGTATACCGCCTCCCTTGCAGTCAGCGACATTGATAATAACGGCGAGACCGAAATCATTACATCGGGCGTTATTTCGGAATCGGGTACTGTCAGATTCTATGATACTACTCTTACTCTGGGGGGTGAGCCGGTCGTTGCCGATATCCAGGGAGACGGTTACAAAGAGATTATCTATCATAAAGGGAATGGTTTTTCGGTTGTCTCTCATGAGGGGAAAAAATTGAAGATCTTCACCGTTCCGGGATCACCGACGATCATCAACCCTGTCTCCGTTGCCGATATCAGCGGCGATCTTCAAAAAGATTATGTCTTCGGAATGGCAGGAACGAATACCGTGTATGTCTTTGATCAATCGGGGAACTCTGTTGCCGGGTCGCCGATCACGACGTCCGATATCATTCAGTCCTCACCGATGGTTGCCGATCTTTTCAATGCCGGGGAGAACAATATTATCGTCGCGTGCAAAAACAATATTTTCTGCTACAATAAATCCGGAACGATTGTGAGCGGTTTTCCTTTTGTTGTCGAGAACGACGTCTCTGCTAAACCGGTCAGTATTGCGGATATTGATAACGACGGATACCTGGATATCATTTTTACCACGACGTATTCTTTAGGTCCAGCGGCGCTCCGTACTACAAAGATCTATTGCGTGAACAGGTTCGGGATTAATCTTACAGGCTGGCCCGCCACGATTTACGACAGCTATCAGCACTATGGAATCGAGAGCAATGGCTTTGAAAACAAGGTAGTACCGGTTACTGTTTCGGGAAATCTTTCCAGCCCGTATGTTCTCAGCATCGACGGTGATTGGCACAACGAAGTTATCTTCTTCAGCACGAACGGCCTCATGTATGCATTCAATACGGCGGGAAATCTTAAAAACGGATTTCCTGTGTTTGTCGGGGCATATCCTGATGTCAAAGCGCATTTCGGTGATTTTGACAATGACGGCTCGCTGGATGCTGTTTTCCCCGTCGTACACAAAAATGTCATCAAAATGATCTCAGTGGATTTCGGTCCCGGCACGTACAATGCTTCACGCATGCCATGGCCCACCTACCGTCAGAACGTGGAACGGACCGGCATTGCACCTCAGCCGGTTCCTCTTGGTGTGGAAGAAGAGAAGGGTTTTATTCCCGAAAAATATTCTCTCTCCCAAAATTATCCCAATCCCTTCAACCCGAATACACATATCTCATTCTCGCTTCCACAATCAAACCACGCGTCATTGAAAGTGTACGACATGCTCGGCAGAGAAGTTGCGACGTTGGCGGACGAGCGATTGAACGCCGGTACTCATCAAAGGAATTTTTCCGCCGTTCAATTGAACAGCGGAGTTTATTTTTATACATTACGTGCGGGAAGTTTCATCCACACAAAGAAAATGCTCTATCTAAAATAATATGATCGAAGAAGAACTCTTACTGGAAATAGAACAAGCCGCAATGGAAATGGGAGTGCATATCCGCTACGAGAAAGGGAATTTCGACGGCGGCTATTGCATCCTGCGCGAAGAGAAGATCATCGTCGTCAACAAGAAACTGTCCGAGATCAAACGATGCTCCGTCATTGCGCAGGCGCTCGGGGAGTACGGGATCGAGAATGTCTATATGAAGCCGATCGTCCGGACGTACGTGGAGGATGAGATCGTGCGGGCGCAGATGCAGGCGTCGAAGAATATCATCAAACGGACTGCCGATGTTGCGGCGCATGAACCGAAAGAAGAACAATCATGAACATTCTCGTCATCAACGGTCCCAACCTGAATCTGCTCGGCATCCGCGAACCGCAGATCTACGGTTCGCAGACGCTGCAAGAGATACAGAACGACCTGATCCTGAAATATCCCGAAGTGACATTCACATTCTTCCAATCGAATCATGAGGGGGCGATCGTCGACGCGCTGCAATCGACCATCGGCAAGCAGTTTGACGGGGTGGTGATCAACGGCGGCGCATTCTCGCATTATTCCTATTCCATCCGCGACGCAATATCGCTCCTTGCCATTCCGACCGTTGAAGTGCACATCTCCAATATCCACAT
>JACPGG010000051.1 GCA_016182545.1 Ignavibacteriales bacterium | reverse complement strand
TGGGGGGAGAGTCCGTCCAGCAGCACGATGACGCCGAATGTCGTAATCACGTCATGGAACAACGCGATGACACCCGCAAGACCGTAAATGAATTGGAACCGGAAAGCGATATACAACAAAATAATGAGGAGCGCCGAGATGACGGCGTAGATTGCATTTCCTCTCAATTCCGATCCGATCTTTGCACTGATCTTGTAGCTTTTCAAGACGGTAATTGTATTGTTTGGGAACGCTGTGGTCAATCCTTCCCGTATGACATCAAGTGTTTTTGTTCCTTCACCCAATTCCAATGTTCTGATGAGAATATCATTCGGCGAACCGAATGATTTTATCTCACTGCTGGTGAATCCCGCATTCTGAACGGCGTTCCGGACATCCGAAATTTCCGGCGGATTTTCAAATCGGAGCAGTATTTCCGTTCCGCCGAGAAAATCGATGCCGAATGAAATACCCCGCACAAAGATACCGATGATGCCTGCAACAATAATTGCACCGGAGATCGAATACCAGATCTTCCGGGTTCCCATGAAATCTATGTTTGTTTGTTGAAAAATTCTCATTAGTACATTATCTCCTGGATCTTATCCGAAATTTATTTCAGTGGTTCCGCGATCGGTCATAACATCGAACACGACGCGTGTGATAACAATCGCTGTGAACAGGTTCGCGGTAACGCCCATCATCAATGTCAATGCGAATCCCTGGATCGGTCCGCTCCCAAATTGATACAGGACGATACCGGTAAAGAGCGTCGTGATATTTGAGTCGAAGATAGCGCTGAATGCTTTTGAATATCCGGCATCGATCGATGCCCGCAATGTTTTGTGCGTTGCCAACTCTTCCCGAATGCGCTCGAAGACAAGCACGTTCGCATCAACTGCCATACCGATAGCCAGAACGATACCGGCAATGCCGGGAAGCGTCAATGTTCCGCCGAACGCAGCCAGGATAGAAAAGATGAAGAGTGTATTGATAAAGAGAGCAATATTGGCAACGATTCCTCCCGTTCGATAATAGACGACCATGAACACGACGATCAATGCGAAAGCGAGCAGGAAAGAATTTGTTCCTGCTTCAATTGAATCCTCTCCCAGTGACGGTCCGACAGCCTGATGTTCGATAATATCCACGGGAGCGGGAAGAGCACCCGCCTTGAGAATGATCTCGAGAAGCCTCGCTTCTTCAATGCTTTCCAATCCTTCTATTTGCGAGCGTCCGCCGGTTATTTTACCGCGAATATTCGGAGCGGAGAAGACCGAATTGTCGAGGACGATCGCCATCCGTTTGTTGACATTCGCTCCGGTTATGCGTGCCCATTCGATCGAACCCTGATTGTCCATTTCCATTGAAACGACCGGCTGATTGAAATTCGGGTCGATGGTCGCGCGTGCATCAACTAGAACACCTCCGGTCAACTCTGCGGTCTTCCGAAGTCCGTAGAGTGAATAATACTTTACCCCTTCGCTGATGAAAGCATGCTTCGATGAGAAATAGAATCCCATATCCGCGGGGATGAGGTTCTGTACATCTTTGCGTGCCAGGATGCGTTCTACTTTGTCTTTATCATTTTCAGAAACATATGCTTCACCGTTCCCCTGTTGATTGGGGCGGGCAAGCATTAGGAAGGGATGGTCTTTCATCAGTTGTTCCGGCGTTTTTTCTCCTTCAGAAAGGATGTCGGAACTTGTATCGCTGCCGGTCAACGATGAGAGAGAACTGCGGCTTGATTTTACTGTTGTAGTATCGGATTTCACGCCGGTTGAATCTGAATATCCTTTCCCAGCGAGAAATTTATCGATAGCATCCATCGTTTTATAGATGATCTCGGGATCCTTCATCAATTTGAATTCGAGAAGTGCCGTTCCCTGCAGCAACTGACGCACCTCGTCCTCTTTCGAAACTCCCGGAAGTTCAACGATGATCCTTCGTCCGCCCTGTTTTTGAATGGCGGGTTCCGAAACGCCGTACTGATCGACACGGTTACGGACGATCTCCATCGCGCGGTCGACCGCTTTGTCTGTTTCATCCTGCAGCCGGGAGAGAATTTGGCTGTTGTCTTCACGCAAACTGCCGAAGTAGCGGCTCAAACGGATCTGCCGCGATTCAAAATTACGCTGGAAAATATTGATAATGCTCTCATCGCTTGTTTGAGCTTCCTGCGTGATGCTCGCCATGATTTCGTTGAATTGATCATCTTTGTTCTTAGCGATCTGTTCCAGCATCTTCACGATATCAACTTCCAACACCACGCGCATTCCTCCCTGCAGATCGAGACCAAGCTTGATCCTCTTGCCGCGCGCTTCTCGCATGGTAGCCTCATTGTCATTCACAAATTTCAAGCTGTCATCGCCTGAAACGAGAGACAATTCTTTTACGAGGGAATTGTATTGATATGTTGGGTAGAGGAAGTATAACGCCAGACCGAAAGAGAGAACGATCGCTACTATCTTGCCGCGATTTTTTTTCACTGAAAAACCTCCGATTAAATCTGTAGTGAATACAATTTACAGTACATTCAGGTTCAAAATATAACGGAAATGTGCAGTAAAATCAATCAAAATCTCATCCTATCCCAACACTGCAAGAACGACTATTGGTTTGTTTCTGCAACGTTTATTCTCTATTTTCATTTACAAATCGCAACTTTCACATCGGAATTCCGAAAAACAAGACGTATCAGACACAACAATTCCCAATGCGCTTGCGAAAACTTTTGCTCCTGACCGGGGCGTTCATTCTTTTTATCGCAGTTTTTGTCATTAACACAGTCTCCAAGAATGTGGACCTTGGCGATACGTTGATGCAGTATATCCGCTCTGCCCTCGTCATTGTCTCATTTCTTTTCATCTACCTCTATCTTCAGATAATAAAAAGAGAGCGTCCTCGTTCCGTTGTGCAAGGCATCGGCGCTGTAGCATTGTTTTCGGGAATATTTCTTGCAGTGTTCCTCATCGTCAGCCTTTTGCCGCATAAAGGATTCGAGATACGGCAACTTAAATTATTTCCGCTCGACTATCTTACGATCTTCTTTTCTTCCATCCTCAGCATCATTGCCGGAACCTTTGCAATTGCGACAGTACTCTTTATCAGAGATCTTGTTCTTTACAAACGGAAAAAAACAAGTACGCGTAATTATTGGCTGCTCATCGGCTGTTTGTCGTTGGCGTCATTGTCAACGATTACATTACGGCCGCTGGAAGAGACAGTGTGGAGCGGGATCTTCTCCGGCTTTGCGATACTGATGATCATTGTCAATTCATTCCGCCTTTCATGGATCGCGTATCTTCCTCGTAAAGAGAAGATCTACGCGTTGTTGTATTCTCTGCTTGCATTCTTCGGCTTTCTTGCGATCCTGGTGATCATCTCAATACAGGATGCACAGACGCAGAAAGGGATTCAGTACTACAGTTCGCCCCTCTTTACTTTTGTGCAACTCAGCTCGTTGTTCGGAGCAGTTTATTTTGGGATGTCGTTCGTCAGCACTCTGTTCCATTTGCCGACCGCAGAAGCGTTCGACAGGAAACAGACCGAGATCAGTT